>CAZIRA010000256.1:0-1517 GCA_964541615.1 uncultured Paludibacter sp. | reverse complement strand
TCAACCATTCAAAATTTCAATCCATTCAGAAAATCACCTGTTTTCATCCTTTTTTTTCCCGGAGCCTGAATTTCTTTCAGAACCAGGAAACCGCCTTTCACAGCTAATCTGGCAGATTTCTTACCATCGGTAATAATTTCGCCGGGGGAATGGGGATGATTCTGTGTTTCAGGCTGCGTTTCAAAGATTTTGATATGGATTTTTTCAGGGAGTTGTGGAAATTTCACTTCTGCCCATGCGGCGGGATAGGGTGAGAGTCCCCGGACAAAGTTGTGGGCTTGCTCGGGATTCATATCCGGCTTTAACTCACAGGTTTCCTTGAAAATCTTTGGAGCAGATTTCAGCGATGAGTTTTCAGGAATCAATTCCTCCTGTGGAATGGAGTTGATTTTATCTTCAAGCAGCATATCTACTGTTTCGGTAACCATTCCGGCTCCGAGAATCATCAGTTTGTCGTGAATAGTGCCTGCATTATCATTTTTATCAATCGCTGTCTTTTTTTGAAGAATAATTTTTCCGGTGTCAATTTCGTGCTGCAGAAAAAAAGTGGTGGCTCCGGTCTCTTTTTCACCGTTGATCACAGCCCAGTTGATGGGAGCAGCACCGCGGTACTGCGGAAGCAGCGAAGCGTGCAGGTTGAAAGTCCCAAACCGGGGCATATCCCAAACCACCTCCGGCAACATTCTGAAAGCTACTACAATTTGTAAATCAGCTTTCAAATCTCTCAGTTGACTGATGAAATTCTCGTCTTTCAGTTTCTCCGGCTGGAGAATGGTCAGATTTTGAGAAAGGGCATATTCCTTTACGGCAGAAAATTGAATTTTGTGTCCGCGTCCGGCAGGTTTATCGGGCATGGTGATCACTCCCACCACCTGGTAACCACCTTCAACCAATGCTTTCAGACTCTCCACTGCAAATTCCGGAGTTCCCATAAATACGATTCTCAAATCTTGTTTCGTCATAGTATCTCTTTTTTTTTGACAACGATTATACAACAATTTCAATTTCCCAAAGTTTTTATCATAAAAATAAAACCCGCAAATGCTGCGGGTTTTATGTGTTTCAAATCAATCAGTTGATAATTCCAACCACCTGACTACGTTCTATTTGCTGTAGAAGAATATCGCTGTACGGTAAGGACGATACTTGGTTACAACATCAGACGGGTTGTATTTTCCTTTACCATTGGCTATGATTCTGTTGGCGTCTATTCCGTAGGCTTTTACAAGTTCGTCTTTCACACGGTCAGCACGACGTTGGCTCAGGCCTGCATTGTATTCGTCAGATCCCATATTGTCTGTAAATCCACGAACTTCAACCAATAAAGAAGGATCGGCTTGTAGTTTTGAAGCAGCAATACTGACCGCATTCAGTGCTTCTTCGTTGAGATCAACTTTATCGAAATCGAAGAAAATGAAAGCAGATGGATCCAAAGATTCACCACCTTTAGGAATAGTTCTTCCCCAGAAGTCTACCTGATTGCCTGCAGGAGTGTTTGGCTCCTGGTCGCGGCTGTT
>CAZIRA010000255.1:0-1553 GCA_964541615.1 uncultured Paludibacter sp. | reverse complement strand
GGGTCGGGGGGGTCATTCCCACTCAATCGTTGCGGGTGGTTTGGAGCTGATATCATACACCACGCGGTTTACGCCCTGCACTTTGTTGATGATTTCGTTGGAGATTTTGGCCAGAAAATCGTATGGAAGCTGCGCCCAATCGGCTGTCATAGCATCCGTAGAAGTTACAGCCCGCAGTGCAACGGCATTTTGATAGCTGCGCTCATCGCCCATTACTCCGACAGATTTCACAGGGAGAAGCACCACACCTGCCTGCCATACTTTGTCGTAAAGGTTCCACTCGCGAAGTCCGTTGATAAAAATATCATCGGCATCCTGTGCAATGCGAACTTTCTCAGGCGTGATATCACCCAGGATACGAACCGCTAAACCCGGTCCGGGAAACGGATGGCGTTTCAGCAGGTGGCTCATCATACCGAGCTCGTAACCTACGCGGCGCACTTCGTCTTTGAAAAGCAGGCGGAGAGGTTCGCACAGTTTCAGGTTCATTTTATCGGGAAGTCCGCCCACGTTGTGGTGAGATTTTATCACAGTTCCGGTGATGGAAAGCGACTCAATTACATCGGGATAAATAGTGCCCTGTGCCAGCCATTTCACGTCTTTTATCTTATGAGCCTCTTCATCAAATACATCGATAAAGCCTTTGCCGATGATTTTGCGCTTTTGCTCCGGATCGGTCACTCCTGCCAGCAATTGGTAGAAATACGTGCTTGCATCCACGCCGACCACATTCAATCCAAGGTGTTCGTAGTCTGTCAGTACGTTTTGGAATTCATTTTTCCGCAACAAGCCATGATCCACAAAGATACAGGTGAGGTTTTTGCCGACCGCTTTATGCAGCAGCAGTGCAGTCACAGACGAATCAACTCCTCCTGAAAGCCCAAGCACCACTTTGTCTTTGCCGATCTGCTCTTTCAGTTCCTGTACGGTAGATTCAATGAAAGATGATGGCGACCATTGTTTGGTTGTTCCGCAAATATCCAGGAAATTTTCTAAAAGAATCATCCCGTCGGAGGTGTGGTACACTTCCGGATGAAACTGAACGCCCCACGTTTTTTCTCCTTCAATGCGGTATGCCGCCATCTCCAACTCTTCCGAACTGGCTATTTTCTTGAAATTTTCCGGCAATGTGGTGATGCTGTCACCGTGCGACATCCATATTTGCGAGCTTTCTTTTATCCCTCTGAAAAGCCTGTCGTCCGAATCAATCGAAGAAAGAATCGCTCTGCCGTACTGCCTGCTGGAAGCCGGTTCCACTTTTCCTCCCGAATCGTGAACCATAAACTGTGCTCCGTAGCAAATGCCCAACACCGGAAATTTCTTGCGGATATTACTTAAATCCACTTTGAAAGCCGATGGATCATACACAGAATACGGGCTTCCTGAAAGAATCACACCTTTTATGTCAGAAGTGTTTTCCGGAAATTTATTGTAGGGTACTATTTCACAATATTCGTTCAGCTCGCGTATGCGGCGTCCTATCAGCTGAGTGGTCTGAGAACCGAAATCGAGGATGACTATTTTTTCCATAAGAAAAATACTGCCCCCAACCC
>CAZIRA010000254.1:0-1566 GCA_964541615.1 uncultured Paludibacter sp. | reverse complement strand
CTGTTTTATTTAATTTCGAAAACAATAGTTTAAAAATATCAAAGATATTTTTCACAATGTTTCCGAATATATGAGAATAAGTATAAATTATTCTATGTTTTCTATTGTTTAAAAAAAAGTCAAGATGACTTCGCTAAAAAAAATTACTTATTGAAGTGCTGAGTTTATAAAAATCGCTAAAACATGAAAGTCGGAGAGTCATCTTATCCATTCAACTACTCATCTATTCAACTATTCAACAAATAAACAAAAATATGAAACACATTCAATTATCTTACGACAAAGCGCTGGGTTTTGTATCTGCTGAAAAAATTGCCGGGTACAAAAACGATGTGAAAGCAGCTAATGAAGCGCTTCACAACGGTACAGGCAAAGGCAACGATTTTCTGGGATGGCTCAACCTGCCTTCATCCATCGATGAAGCTCACCTGGCCGATGTGGAAAACACCGCAAGAATCCTTCGCGATAACTGCGAAGTGGTGGTGGTAATCGGGATTGGAGGAAGTTATCTGGGTGCAAAAGCTGTGATTGATGCACTTTCCAACAGTTTTGACTGGTTGCAGGCTGAACGCAAATCGCCTGTGATTCTTTATGCCGGACAAAACATCGGCGAAGATTATCTCTATGAATTGCAGGAATTGCTGAAAACAAAACGTTTCGGCATCATCTCCATTTCCAAATCTGGAACAACTACTGAGCCCGCTTTGGCTTTCCGCCTGCTGAAAACGCAGCTGGAAGAACAGCAAGGAAAAGATGTTGCTCAAAAACTAATTGTTTGTGTGACTGATAAAGCGAAAGGTGCGCTTCGTACATTGGCTGACAAAGAAGGGTTGAAATCTTTTGTACTGGAAGACAATGTGGGAGGCCGTTATTCGGTGCTCACTCCCGTTGGATTGCTTCCGATTGCAGTTGCCGGAATGGATATCCGCCAGCTGGTGCAGGGTGCCCGCGAAATGGAAGAAGCGTGTGGATTGGACACTCCTTTTGAAAATAATCCTGCTGCTCAGTATGCGGCTGTTCGCAATGAACTCTACCGCACAGGAAAAAAAATTGAGATTCTGGTAAATTACCATCCGAAACTTCACTTTGTTTCTGAATGGTGGAAACAGCTTTACGGTGAAAGTGAAGGCAAAGAGAACAAAGGTATTTTCCCTGCTTCTGTTGACTTCACTACCGATCTTCACTCTATGGGACAATGGATTCAGGAAGGTGAACGGACTATTTTTGAAACAGTAATTTCTGTAAAAGAGCCGAACCACACCAAAATTTTCCCGCATTCGGAAGAAAACCTGGACGGACTGAACTTCCTGGCCGGAAAACGGGTGGATGAAGTGAACAAAATGGCCGAACTCGGCACTATGATTGCCCACGTGGATGGCGGTGTACCCAACCTTAAAATTGAACTTCCGAAACTAAACGAATTCTATTTGGGTGAATTGATCTATTTCTTTGAAAAAGCATGCGGAATAAGCGGTTATGTGCTTGGCGTAAATCCATTCGACCAACCGGGCGTGGAAGCATACAAGAAAAATATGTTTGCACTGCTCGAAAAACCGGGCTACGAAG
>CAZIRA010000253.1:0-1637 GCA_964541615.1 uncultured Paludibacter sp. | reverse complement strand
TCCAAAAATCGAACCGCATCAACTACAAAGAACTGCAAGATAACATCAACGAAGCCAACGAATTGGCGGACAGCTACCGCGAAATGCTCTACGATTTGCTGAATATTTACCACTCGTCTGCCACTACTCGGCTGAACGACATCATGAAATTGCTGACGATTATCTCGGTGATTTTCATCCCGTTAACGTTTATCGTGGGCGTTTACGGAACAAATTTTGACTACTTCCCGGAAATTCGCTGGCACTACGGATATTTTGCCATGTGGGGCGTGATGATAGTGGTGGCGGGATTTATGATGTGGTATTTTAAGAAGAAGGATTGGTTTTAAGGGGCTACGAATTACACGAATTTTGACGAATTACGCAAATTTACCGTTGTGAAGATTTGAAAAAAGCAAACAAAACACATAGATTAAGCGTTTGTATTTAATTGAAATTACACCGATTTATTGAGCTGTCTTAATTCGTGTAATTTGTCAAAATTCGCTCAATTCGTCTTAATTCGTAAAATTTGTAAATAAAATGGCATACACACCCACCAAACCCAATCAAATTGGGACTTTTTATATAAAAGATATTGATTTAAAGGAAATCGTTGAGTTTATCGACTGGCGTTTTTATTTTCTGGCGTGGCGACTTTCGGGCCGGTACGAGGGAATTGAAAAAGTGCACAACTGCCAATCCTGCCACGCCGAGTGGATTATGGGTTTCGAGGAAAAAGACCGCCCGAAAGCGGAGGAAGCGCTAAAACTTTTCCGTGATACGCAGGAGATGCTTCGGGATATTGTGGAGAATAACCTCCTGAAACTCAATGCGGTTTACGCTATTTACCCTGCTTATTCGCAAAACGACAATTTGGTGATTGAGTACGAAAACACTAAAATCACGCTCCCCACATTGCGTCAGCAGAAACCATCTGCCGATGGATTTTGCTACTCGCTTTCTGACTTCCTCGCAGAAGAAAACGATTATATCGGTGCATTTGCCAATACTGTACTTGGTACAGAAAAAATGGCGAAAGAATTTGAAAAAGACGATGATGTATATAAATCGATTTTGATAAAAACACTCTCTGACCGTTTGGCGGAGGCAACTGCCGAGTGGCTTCACTGGAAAGTGCGGAAGGAATTTTGGGGCTATGCTCCGGACGAAGATTTGAGCGTAGAAGATATGCTGAAAACACAGTACAAAGGCATTCGTCCGGCAGTGGGCTACCCTTCTTTGCCCGATCAATCCATCATTTTCGAGATGGATCGGATATTGGAATTTAATAAAATTGGCATTTCGCTAACTGAACACGGTGCAATGTTCCCGAATGCATCAGTTTCCGGGCTGTATTTTGCACACCCGATGTCGCGCTACTTTATGATTGGAAAAATTGACGACGTCCAACTCAACGACTATGCCCGCCGAAAAGGAAAAACCGTGGATGAGATTAGGAAGTGGATGAGTGCGAACCTGTAAACGGCCCCACCCCAGCCCTCCCCACAAGGGAGGAAGTTTTGGAGCAAATATCAGTTTTTTAAAAAATATATTAACGACAATGTCTGATTGTCTTGGTTCTTAAAGTCTATTAATCTAAAAATGAAATATCTGTTTTTTATAGTTATGCTTTTGCTTTGGTTGGCACTGGTGGC
>CAZIRA010000252.1:0-1649 GCA_964541615.1 uncultured Paludibacter sp. | reverse complement strand
GGCTGAGGTCATTTCGCTCGAAGGAGCTACTCCGGTATTTGTGGATGTGGATGCCGATACTTTCAACATAGATGTGAAAAGTCTTGAAAGAGCCATCGAAAAAGTGAAAGCCGAAGGAAAATTAACTCCGAAAGTAGTCATTACCGTGGATTTGTTTGGGCTGCCGGCTGATTATGATGCAATTAGAAAAACTGCCGACAAATACGGACTTCTTATACTCGAAGACGGTGCACAGGGCTTTGGAGGAGAGATAAACGGAAAAAGAGCGTGCAGTTTCGGCGATATTTCCACCACATCCTTTTTTCCGGCCAAACCGCTCGGCTGCTACGGCGACGGCGGAGCTGTGTTTACCGATAATGACGAATGGGCCGTTGTGCTCGATTCGCTCCGCGTACACGGAAAAGGTTCGTTCAAATACGATAACGTGCGCATCGGCGTCAATTCCCGTCTGGACACCCTTCAGGCTGCTATTCTGAATGTGAAATTTGATGCTTTTAAGAATTACGAGGTAGAAGATATCAATAAAGCAGCCGACCTTTATACCGAAAAGCTAAAAGGAGTGGTAAAAACTCCAATCGTTCCCGAAGGATACTATTCCAGCTGGGCTCAGTACACCATCACACTTGAAAACAGCGAACAACGCGACGGATTGCAGGCGTTTCTGAAAGAACAGGGCATTCCGTCCATGGTTTACTACCCCAAACCGCTGCACGAACAGACAGCTTACGCTTCACTCGGTTATGGAAAAGGAACCAATCCGGTTACAGAGAAACTGTGTGAAACGGTGCTTTCACTTCCGCTGCATCCGTATATTACGGAGGAGGAAGTGCAGAAAGTATGCTCGGGCATAGAAATTTTTCTAAAAAAGTAAAACCGATTTGTAAGGGCAAATTGCGGCTTGTGTCCGCATTTTGTTTTTGATTATATTTCAGCAATACGGTTTGAAACCACGACACTGGCGTTACGTTCGATAAAGTTATAATCTCTTTTATCAATAATTAACCATTTTGCCAAATGTCAATTGATCGCACACCTGAAATTAAAGCTTTTATACGTAAAAACGCACATTTATTTTGGTATGTTCCTAATGACAAAAAGTTGGATATCAGCGACGAAGTGTTGGTGGAAATTATTTTAAACTATGGGACATGGGATGATGTGAAAGAGATGAAGGAACTGCTTGGAAATAAATATATTTATGTTGGGCTACATACAAAAAAAAAGCCCAGCCTCACAAACAGCACATTTGGTGTTTTGCCTACGCTCGGGCAGAAAACGAAAATTAAACAGTAAATTTAGAACCTGAACAAAAGGACAAAGAATATAAATGAAGAACTTTAAAGAGAAGTCAGACAAAATTTGGGAAGTTGCAAATCTTCTTAGAGGCGATTACAAAAGAGCTGATTACGGAAAAGTAATATTGCCAATGACAGTACTAAGGCGTTTAGATTGTGTGCTTAAAGCCACCAAACAAGATGTGCTTGACTATTTGCCAAAAGTTGACAGTTTAAAAGAAAGTGCCAAAGACATTGCTTTGAATAAAAAAGCAGGTTTTAACTTCCATAACCGTAGCCAATTTGACTTTGATAAACTCATTGCCGACCCAAACAATGTAGCGGCTAACCTAAGAAACTTCATCAACGGATTTT
>CAZIRA010000251.1:0-1698 GCA_964541615.1 uncultured Paludibacter sp. | reverse complement strand
AAGATTTGGTGAAAACAGACCACGCTCTAATGATGATCGTCCAAGATTTGGAGATAATAAACCCAGATTTGGAGATGATCGTCCAAGATACGGAGATAATAAACCCCGTTTTGGAAGTGACAGACCTAAATTCGGAGATCGTCAGAGAAATGATGATGACCGTCCGAGAGGTGAAAAACTTTCATTTCGCAAAGCAAATGAAGTAGAGAATAAGTTTGTAGAAACCCGATTTGACAGCAGACACGAAGGTACTGCTTTCCGCCCGCGCAAGAGATCTGAAGACTACGATCCAAACGCAAAATACAGCAAAAAAAAACAATTTGAACATAAGCAACAGCATTTTGATCCGACTAAACCTATTCGGCTCAATAAATTTTTGGCCAACGCTGGAATTTCTTCCCGTCGTGAAGCTGATGAATTTATCCAGGCTGGTGTAATTTCTGTGAATGGCGAAATCGTAAGCGAGTTAGGTACAAAAGTACTTCCCACGGACAAAGTGATGTTTCACAATCAGCCGGTGAAAATTGAGCAGAAAATCTATCTGCTTCTGAACAAACCGAAAGATTACGTTACTACAGTAGAGGATACTCACGATCGTAAAACTGTAATGGACATTGTGAAAAATGCCTGCAGTGAAAGAATTTATCCTGTTGGACGTCTTGATAGAAATACAACCGGTGTTTTGCTTCTTACCAACGATGGTGATTTGGCTACAAAACTGACTCATCCTAAGTATGATAAGAAAAAAATCTATCACCTGGTACTGGATCGCGATTTAGAAAAAGAAGATTTTGAAAAAGTATTGCAAGGGATCGATTTGGGTGATTTCCACATCAAAGCTGATGCGTTGGAATTCGTTAAAGAAGATAATCTGAAGGAACTCGGAATCGAAATCCACTCGGGACAAAACCGTGTAGTTCGCCGTATTTTTGATTCTTTGGGTTATAAAATTTTGCGATTAGACCGGGTTTACTTTGCCGGACTGACAAAAAAGAATTTACCTAGAGGAAAGTACAGATTCCTCACTGAACGTGAAGTGAATATTCTGAAAATGGGAGCTCACGAATAGTAATTTGGAGTTATGAGTAGTGAGTTGAGGAAATTACCCAAAATATCTGAAACTTAAAACCAAAATACCAAAACCGATATGTCAACAACTGAAAACAACAATTCTCCTGAATTACAGAAACAACCTGCAACCACAACGGCGACTAAAAAACCGAACAGGCTGGTAAAGTATATTTTGAAGCATAAACTTGTATTTTCATTGATGTTTGCATTGATTGTTGTTTTTATTTGGGCGCAGTGTAATATCAGCAGGCTGAATAAAGAGAATACGGCAATAGAAAATGCCTGCAAATCTAAAATCGACAGTGTGATGGTGGAGAATTACAAAGCTGTGTCTGATGTTTTTTCTTGGGCTGTTCGGAGTGATTTGATGAGGAATAATCTTGATCAGGCTAATCAATATTTGGAAAATGTGCTGAAACAGCCGTTTGTCAAAAAGGCTTACGTGATTGACATCAATAAAAGTTCTTTTTTGCTTTCAACCAATAAAAGTGAGAATGGGCTTCCGGTATCTGACGTTACGCTTTTGCAACCTGTGAAAAATGTTGTGAAGCTCAATGATTCAACAACTCGATTCATTTCTCCGATTACAGGATTGAATTCTTTCGTTGGAATTTCTGTTTTAGAAGC
>CAZIRA010000250.1:0-1705 GCA_964541615.1 uncultured Paludibacter sp. | reverse complement strand
CCCACGACCCCCTGCTCCCAAAGCAGGTGCGCTAACCGGACTGCGCTACACCCCGTTGTTTTTCTTAAAAGCGACTGCAAAGGTATGCTAATTATTTGAAATCACAAAATATTTCTGCTAATTTTTAGATCAATTTCTTTCACGTTGTCTTGTATTCAGTTTTTCAACAAATCCACTTCCCATTCGTTATACTTTAAATCTATTTATTTCAGTTTATTTACCGGAATGTGAGCATTTGAGATAAATATTTTGATTTTCATAAAACTTTATTCAATGCCGTTTGTTGATTAAAGAAAATTTTCATTAATAATCAGTATGAACATAAAACCCAGCGACAGAATCGTTATTATTGGAGGCGGCTTTGCCGGAATGAAGCTTGTAAAGGAGCTGAAACACACTCCGATACGTGTCACTTTGATTGATAAACAAAATTTTCACTCTTTCCAACCCTTGCTTTATCAGGTAGCCAGTGCGCGTGTGGAGCCGGCCAGCATCTCTTTTCCATTCCGGAAAGCATTTCACGGATATCAAAATTTTGACTTTCGCATGTGTAATGTTGAGAGGATAGACACGTCGCTCAAGCAGGTAATCACAAACGATGGAATTGTAAGATACGATCATTTGGTTATTGCGACAGGATGTACCAGTAATTTTTTCGGGAATGATGATTTGAGAAAAAATGCGCTGCCGATGAAGGAAATGTCGGAAGCTATAGAAATACGTAACCGGGTTCTGCTTGATTTTGAGCAGTTTGCTACATCCAGTGCCGAAGAGAAAGAAAAGCTGATGAATATCGTTGTGGTAGGAGCCGGAGCCACCGGAGTGGAACTTTCCGGTGCTTTTGCTGAACTGAAAAACGATGTTTTGCCAAAAGATTATCCGAAAGTGGATTTTTCCGGATTGGATATCATACTATTGGAAGGCGGACCGCATACGCTTGGAAATATGAGCGAAGAATCACGAAAACACTCACGGAAATATCTTGAAAATCTTGGAGTTCGTGTAAAAACAGGCGTTATTCTAAAATCATACGACGGACACAACGCTGTATTGAGTACCGGCGAAGTAATTCCTTGCAAAAATCTGATCTGGTCTGCCGGAGTTTCAGGAAATATTGTTGACGGTGTTACGGAAAAAGAAAACATTGTTCGAAACCGATACATCGTGGATCGCTACAACCGCGTGAAAGATTGTGAAAATATCTACGCCCTAGGCGATGTGGCCTATATGGAAACGCCACTATATCCGAATGGACATCCGCAGGTAGCAAATGTGGCCATTAACCAGGCCAAAAATCTGGGCAAAAATATCAATCGTTCACTCAAAGAGAAAACACTCATCGCGTATGAGTATAAAGACCTGGGAATGATGGCCACCATTGGAAAAAACAAGGCTGTGGTTGATCTGAAACACTTCAAATTTCAGGGATTTCCTGCATGGGTTGCCTGGATGTTCCTCCACTTGATGCTCATATTGAGCGTCAGAAATAAACTTATCATTTTCATCAACTGGGCATGGGCTTACATTACCAAGGATACTTCGCTAAGGTTGATCATCAGCCCGAAAAAAAAGGATTAGCAGGAAATATCAGACATAATATCACTTAGATTGTTTTGTGATTAAATATCAACATTATCTGACCTCTACTTAAATGAAATGAAGTATTAAATATCAATCTTATAAAAATCTAAGTTATATATTCTTT
>CAZIRA010000249.1:0-1727 GCA_964541615.1 uncultured Paludibacter sp. | reverse complement strand
GCTCAGGGTAAACCAAGCGGTTCACGTATACAGCGGTTCGTTAAGAAATGGAGCAGTTTTCAGATAATAAGTTAATGGATATACTATCAATAATAAACTCATTAAAAACAACAAAACCATGAAAAAAGTAAAATTAATTAGCGGATTAGTGTTATCAGCATTTATCTTGCTTTTGTCCGCTTACGGGTGTGACCCGGAAGATATCAAAAAGAACCCGACAATAGGCGGCAATACCGACTTCGCTGAAAATCAGGTTGGCAGCACTTCGAAATTGAACGTTAGCGGTGACGATTTGGAAGCTCAGCTCAAAGTAATTGATAATCAGGGTGGAGTAATCACCGTAGAGGCCACTTTCACTATCCCGGCAAAGTACAAGAGTACGATCGAAAATCTGGGAGAGACCTTTTATGGCAGCAAAACCAAATTCATCGACAGCCAGGGTAAGTTCAAATCCAGTTTCAAGGTAAAGAACAGTTCGGAGGGCATTGCCTTCTACGATCCGAAAGACCGACAGGTAGTAGCCATGAAATACGACACGAAAGTGGGCGAAAAATGGAGTTTCGACAAAGCCAACGGCGAAAAAATCGACTTCAAAGTAACTCACAAATCTGACACCGATGACTACCAGTATTCGTTTTTCAATATCAAAGTGGTGAAGGTAGAACAAATCTTCCACGAACCGGGAATTACAAAAATTGTTTACATCGGCAATCATAAATTCGGACTCGTAGGCATCGAATTCTACCTCGAAGACGGAACCATCATCAAGACTTCACGGATTTGAAAACAGGTGAAAGTATAATATTTTCTCCGAAATAAGTGACCGCAACCCTTTGTAGGCTTAACGGGTTAACGGAGTGTGGTGTTTACGCCATACCTCAACAAGAATACAGGTATGTGATAAGAATTGTTACATTCTGCATCTTGCTGACGTTCATCAGTATCAACAGATTTTTTCATTGATTAACCTCATATCCGGGTATTGAATCAAGCATCATTCTAATGGAAGAAAGAAAAAACATTATTTTGACCACAACAGGAATATTCTTTATTCTGGCAGGTCTTGCAGCTATTTATTTTTTCATCGTCAGAGGCATTAAACCCGAATTCCTGCAACTGGATGTGTTCACCTTATACTCCAAATATCTTGAAACAAAATCGTTTGAGTGTATCAAAAACAATCAGGGCGACGAACTGGCATTCACACTCTACTGGACCGGTTGGATACTGATAGTCTACAGGATTAAAAAATCCCTGATGAACAGACAATCGCTCGCCCTGTTTATTCTTATTGCCGGATATCTCTTATTACACGGACTGGCTGCTTTGTATTTCCTGCTGGGCTTTTTATTCGTTTTACCTGTATTATTTCTTATCAACTACCGATGAAGGCAAGGCACTTTTACTTCAAAACTGACAGTATAAATGCCTCAGGTAATCCGGAATATATATTTCATATTCGGAATGTTTTTTTGCTCTTACGAGCAAGACACGGATAAATATCCGCGCCGGCGGGTCCCCAAAGGGGGACTTTTGCAGAATTCGGGCGGACAGAGTTCCAACTCTGTCAAACAAGGGAGCATATCTCGGAAACAACAAAGAAAACTAAAGACCTTTTCAAAAAAATAGAGATAAGCTACCTAATCGAGCGGAGTTAGGGATTAAATACAGGAAACCCGAAAAAGCTAAGCTTTTTCGGGTTTTATTAAGTCCCACTTGAGGGGGAT
>CAZIRA010000248.1:0-1773 GCA_964541615.1 uncultured Paludibacter sp. | reverse complement strand
AACTCCTACAAGTTTCAAATTCCGCTATGCAACTGTAAATCGCGGAGCATTGACTTATGCCAATGAACCCATGCGTATAAAACGAGCCGAAACACCCGCAGCTGACGACATCAAGCCCCTGCTTTCCATGGATGTAATAGGCGAAACGGGTTCGGACCGTGTGTACCTGATTACAGCCGAGGGCACAGGCAAATCGTACGATGCCGGCTGGGACGGATACAAAACACTCAGCACCGACAACGTACAGCTCTATGCTATGGATTCTGAAAACAAACGGATGCAGGTAAATACCGACAATAACCTGAACGATACCTACATCGGTTTCCGCACGGGTGGCGAAAGCACCTACACCCTGAAATTCAAATTCAACAACGAAATGCAGGGAGTGTACGAATCATTGTTTGTACAGGATCTGGCTACCGGAGCAATCCATGAAGTGACTAACGGAGCTGAATTCACCTTTGAATCCACAGCACCCGGTTCAGTTGAGAAAAGATTTAAATTCTCAGCAAGTAAAATTACTACTGATGCTAAAACGACAAACCTGGAAGAGGCTCTCAGCGTGAAAGCAAATTCTAAAACAATCGCTGTAACAAACAGCTCGAATCAGGATGTAGTAGTTACAATCTATGATCTGGTAGGTAAATCAATTATGAATAGAAGTATTGCTGCCGGAAATCACGAATTTGATCATGGGTTAAGCAGAGGTACCTACGTAATTGAAGCTAAAGCTATCGAAAGCGGTAGTAGAGTGGTGATAAAAACTATTATAAGTGAATAATTAATAAAAATTAATTTGCCTTTTCTGGCTCTGTGTTCAAGAAGTATTGCCCGGCAAGTTAATTAAAATAATATTTATTAATAAAAAAAATTACAATACAATGAAAACTAAAATAATAGCCATATCGCTCCTGACGCTCATACTGGTCAGTTTATCTGCACTGATATTGCAGAAATCTATCAGAAGTATTATTGTAACGGAAAATGTTCTTCCAAGTTTTGGGAAAAGTACGGATTTGACAGAGTATGAGAGTTTTGATAAAATGATTGAAGTACCGGCATTCAAAGGTAGAACAGGGGCTCCAAAATCTTATGGTGCAGGTTCATCTGAAAATCAAAGTAATTATAACTTTCCACAAATTAAATCCGGTGAAACGATGTTCAGCACCACGAATTCAGTTGGCATGGAAAACAATAATTACAGAGGTGCAGGTAAAAGAAATCATAATTCGCCGGTTAATAACAGTGCCATAGCAATGAACAATTCAGTTATCGGAACACCAATCGATAGAAGCGGCGGCTTTTCGTCCGGAACGGTAGCTGATAGACGTGAAACAGCAGTGGCGCAAGTCAAAGAACCATTTTCAGCTTCCAACAGCATGATTCCCGGCCCCATGAGAATGGATGATGATGACGAAAATCCGCCACCAGAAGGTATGCCGGTAGGCGAAGGAATTTGGATTCTGTTTATCCTTGCAGGAGCTTACATTTTCTACAGAAAAAAAGGATAAGAGACCTAAGCTTTCTTTTGATAATATAAACCATGATAGCAGCATCCACCGGGTGCTGCTGTTTTTTTCCACAGGTTCGGCATCCCGAAAACTTCAAAACGTCGTTAGACTTTTGAACGTTTCTTTGATAAAGAGGTCATCTTGACTATTTCACAAACATTGAAAATATTGATTTTTCAACACAGAGGCAAAGAGAATTCTTAAAATAAGAAGACAATTAGAGAAAATATCTTCGATATTTAGAGCAAACTCTTTGAAAATA
>CAZIRA010000247.1:0-1773 GCA_964541615.1 uncultured Paludibacter sp. | reverse complement strand
CATTGAAATTTTAATTACCGGATTGATGAAAAAAAGGACAAGTTAAGACTTGTCCTTATTTTTTTTGGCTTTCTGATAGATAAACCGCTTAATTTTCTGAGATGCCGTTTTCTCGAAAGGCCCTTCCATAATATCTATACGATTGATTTGCGAAGAACGTCCCAACCGTGAGTTGATATCTTTTCTCAACTGATTTCGCCATTCATGATAATGGTCTTTTTTCTCTTCCAAAATAGTTTTGATGTGCTCAATATTTTTCTCGGCAGCTTCCAGGTCAAGCAGAATTTTGGCAACCAAAAATCCGTCTTCTTCAATTACAAGCGACTCGGAAACGTATGCCGTGTTGTTGATTACCGACTCGATATCTTCAGGATAAATATTCTCCCCACTGGCGCCAATGATGGTGTTTTTTGAACGGCCTTTGATGAAAAGTCTGTTTTTCTTATCAAACATTCCCAAATCACCCGTGCGGAACCACCCATCAGGTGTTAAAACTTCTTCCGTAGCTTCCGGATTCTTGTAATAACCTACCATCACATTGGGTCCTTTAGCCCAGATTTCTCCAAATCCTTCTTCGTTTGGTTCGTGTATTTTAAGTTCTACATCTTCAAGAGGATATCCCGTTGATTGAAGTACTGTTTGGTGCGGAGCTGCGCCGGCAAGCAACGGTGCAGTTTCTGTAAGCCCATAACCTATTGCGTAAGGGAAACCGGCTTCTTTTAAAAACCTTTCAACATAGTAATCCAACTTGGCGCCGCCAATTCCAAAGAATTTCAATCTGCCACCAAAGGTTTTATAAAGCTTCTTTCCGGCAACTTTGTGAATGAGTTTTCGAGTGGCAGGCGTGCGGTAAACCAACTTTTTGAGTGGTGAAGTCCGGAATTTCATGTACACTTGATTCTTGTACAGTTTTTCCATGATCAACGGCACAGAAAGCATCATCGTGGGTTTGATTTTCTCCATTGCAGCAATTAATATCGGCGCTGTAGGCGGTTTTTCCAAGAAATAAATGGATGCACCGTACATGATCGGATAAAGCATCCCGATGGAATTTTCATACGTATGCGAAAGCGGCAGGAACGACAGGAACACATCCTCGTTGTTTATTGCCTGAACGGTGTATGACTGCATTGCCACGAACGCGATGTTTTTGTGCGTAAGCACAACACCTTTGGAACGTCCTGTAGTGCCTGAAGTGTAAATAATTGCTGCAATATCATCTTCTGCAACTTTTATCCCGTTATAGTTAACGATTTTTTCTGATTTTTCGGAATGATTATCGAGAATAGAAATGTCATCAAGAGAGATCTTTACTTTCAAATCTGGAGTCACGATGTTGCTTACTTTCGGAGCAAGGCGTTCGCTAACAAACAAAATCTTAGTTTCAGAGTGTGTAAGCACGTTTTCCACTTCTGCCGAAGTGAAATCCGGTAATATCGGCACAACAATCAAGCCTTTTGAAACAACTGCAAAATAAGCTGCCACCCAATTTGGCATATTCTGAGAGAATATGGCCACTTTATCTCCCTTTTCTAATCCGAATGAAAATAAAATGGCTGAGATTTCTTCAATTTTTTCGCCTAATTGCCTGTATGTTAATGGACAACAGTCAACAAATGAGACAGATGTGCAATCTGCAAAATTTGTAATTGAATATTCAATTAAAGACTTAAGAGTAAGTGGTGAATGTACTATTTTTGTATGCATTTACGTCTGAATTTTAGTTTTGTTTCAAAAAAAGAGCGCGTAAAGATAATCATTTATTTATTTATT
>CAZIRA010000246.1:0-1780 GCA_964541615.1 uncultured Paludibacter sp. | reverse complement strand
TCTGCAGAATCTCAAATTGCTTTGTTCACATTCCGTATCAACCATTTGACCGAGCACCTGAAACAAAACAAAAAAGATTTTTCAACTGAACGTGCACTTGTAATGTTGGTAGGAAAACGCCGTCGCATGCTTGATTATCTAATCAAAAAAGACATCAACCGCTACCGTGCAATTATCAAAGAATTAGGAATCAGAAAGTAAAATTACCCCCAACCCCTAAAGGGGAGTCTGGAAAAACCAAAACAGGTATTTTTATTCTCTATCTTATAAAGGCGTTTCAGTTTTGGAATGCCTTTTTATTTATTATTTATTCAAAATGTGAGTTTATCCACTCACCAACAGTCCCCCTTTGGGGGATTTAGGGGGCTTATCTATGAAACCATCCATTCCAAAAGGAACCCGCGACTTTACGCCACCGGAAATGGCTAATCGCAACTACATATTCGATACGATAAAAGACGTTTTTCGCCTGTACGGCTTCCAGCAGATTGAAACGCCGGCAATGGAAAATCTTTCTACGCTGATGGGAAAATACGGCGAAGAGGGCGATAAATTGCTTTTTAAAATTCTTAATTCCGGCGATTTTCTTTCAGGAGTTTCCGATGAGGAATTGAATGAAAAGAACAGCATTCGTTTGACTAATAAAATCTCCGAAAAAGGACTTCGATATGATTTGACCGTGCCTTTTGCCCGCTTCGTGGTGCAAAACCGGGATAAAATTACATTCCCTTTCAAACGCTATCAAATTCAACCGGTGTGGCGTGCCGACCGCCCACAGAAAGGGCGTTACCGCGAGTTTTACCAGTGCGATGTGGATGTGGTGGGAAGCGATTCGCTGCAGAATGAATTAGAACTTATTCAGATTGTAGATGAAGTGTACAGACGACTGAAAATTAACGTAATACTAAAAATCAACAACCGGAAAATTCTTTCAGGCATTGCCGAAATAGTGGGCGAAACCGAACGCATTACAGACATTACCGTTGCTATTGACAAGATGGATAAAATCGGTTTGGAAAATGTGAATAAGGAACTTTCTGAAAAAGGAATTTCAGCAGAATCGATCGGTAAAATTCAACCGATTTTGAATCTTTCCGGCACTAATCATGAAAAACTGAACCAGCTGAAAACCATTTTGGCAAATTCAGAAATTGGTCTGAAAGGTGTGGAAGAATTGGAAACCATTTTCAATCTGTGCGATAGCGTACAAGTGCAAACTAAGGTGGAACTTGACCTGACTTTGGCTCGCGGACTGAACTATTACACCGGAGCTATTTTTGAAGTAAAAGCGCTGGATGTGGAAATCGGGAGCATTACCGGTGGTGGCCGCTACGATAACCTTACGGGTGTTTTCGGCATGCCGGGCGTATCGGGCGTGGGAATTTCATTTGGCGCCGACCGCATTTACGACGTACTGAATCAACTTAATCTTTACCCCGAAACTTCGGAGGAGCAGACGCAGATTTTGTTTGTTTCCTTCGGTGAAAAAGAGCTGGCATTTTGTCTGCCATGGGCAAAAGAACTTCGAAAACGCGGCATTAACGTGGAAATTTACCCCGAACCTGCCAAGATGAAAAAGCAAATGAGCTATGCCGACAGCAAGAAAATTCCGTTTGTAGCCATTGTGGGCGAAACAGAAATGAACGAAAGTAAAGTGATGTTGAAAGATATGAAGTCGGGAGAACAGAAGTTGTTGGGACTGGATGATGTGTATAAATCCCTAACCCTTAAAGAGGAATAAGAAATATCAATTGAGATAAAATTCATTTATAAAAAAATG
>CAZIRA010000245.1:0-1807 GCA_964541615.1 uncultured Paludibacter sp. | reverse complement strand
AAAAAATGTTCATTGCTTCACAACTTCGCAAACAAAATATCGTTGAATATCTCCTCTACATGTGGCAGATTGAGGATTTGATCCGGGCTTATGGTTTGGATATTGACAGGATAAACCAGCACGTGATAGAGCCGTATCAGATTTCTGATGATGAGAAAAAACAGCTTCACGAATGGTACGAAAGCCTGTTGGATATGATGCGTTCCGAAAATGTACAACAGTCTGGTCACATCCAACTAAATAAAAACGTCATAATTCAGCTGAACGATTTTCACGCGGAATTTATGAAATCGGGTCACGATGCTTCGTACAATGCAAAGTTCTACCAGATTCTTCCTTCTTTGGCACAGCTTCGTCGTAAACAGTCAGAAGTTAATATTAGCGAAATAGAGCTATGTTTCAATTTCCTCTACGGAATTTTGACGCTCCGCCTCAATAAAAAGGAAATTAGCCAGGATACACTCGATGTACAGGCTGAGGTAAGTCGCTTTTTGGCACAGTTGAATAAATACTACCAGCAGTATGTGAGCGGTGAGTTGACTTTTGAGGATTAAATGCACTCTCTAAAAAATTGATTAACAAAAATTAAACGCTGTATATCAAGAGATATTCAGCGTTCTTTGTTATGATATTTTTTTGATTTCTATTTCCCGGTCAATTCCATTTTCACCTTTCCAACTTTCATCCGTGCCTCTATCAACATCGGGATTTTATCATCGTCTGCAGAAATCCAGATGGTGGCGGGATAATCTTGATTAAATACTTTCCCTTTTCCTACCTGAGGTTTGAACGAATAGCACGCAACGGTTTTTCCGTTTACACGAATGTTTTCCACTCCGTTAAAAATGATTTTTGAGTTTATTACTTTGTCGGATGTGAAAAACGGCAGCGTGAAACTGTCACCTTTCGCCATTTTTGTCATGTCCAGTGTGCGAACGTAATAAATCATCGAAACAAAATCGTGTGTATTTTCCGGGATAGTTATTTTTTTATTCTTGTAGGTAGCTTTTTTGTTTGCCTGGTCAAAAAAGACAGTGTCTGCACTCGAATATTTATTCTCTTTAACAGCTTGACGGTACATCACCGGCGCATTTGTTTTTGTATCAATAAATGTTTCGTAATTGTTTGAAACCTGGTAAAACCATTCGATAACACCCGTTGTTCCGCCTTTCAATTGTGCCTGATAAACAGTGTTTCCGCCGATTTTTGTTGTAGAAGGCTTCACGCTAAGCGTAGCTTCACCGCCTTTTACGCTTCCAGTCAGTCCGGAGCTGAAAGCCACTTTGTATTTCAAGTTTTCACCCGTTTTAATGTCCCATTTCTGTGCACTGGCTGGAGTAGAAACCAGTCCAAAAGCCAGTGCAAAAGCCAGTATCGTCTTTTTTTTTCTCATGATTCAATTCTTTTGTTCTGTTATTTTACAAAAAGTGTTCCAATGTTTGTAATGATTTGGGATAAGGCAGCACTAGCATGTTTTTGCAGATAGAAAATGCAAATGTGAAAATCGGGAATTTTAATTATTGAAAAGATAAATAAATTACCTAACTTTGTAAGATACTATAATTTAACAAATTGAAACAGTCATTTGAGGAAATTTTCAAACACAAGAAGATATCCTGATAGCTATCGGGAGGTGTGTTTTAGCTGACCTTAATATAAAAAAATGATAAAAACATGAAACGAGCATGAACGCAAGCATTCGCCAATTCAGATGAAAATTGGCATGCGAGTTCCATGCGACAACTAAAAAACAAATTATTAACGCATGAAATCTAAATTAAATTTAGTCCTTTACGCAGCAGCAGCT
>CAZIRA010000244.1:0-1835 GCA_964541615.1 uncultured Paludibacter sp. | reverse complement strand
CAATCAGCCGTTGGTAAGGATTTCCGTCATAAGCACTAATCATTCCTTTCATCCAAAAAGGAGCTGTTGTGGTGTAAGTCTGATAATTGTCCTTATCAAACAGTTCAATCTTGCAACCGCCGATGGCTACATTAATGACTCCAACTTTGACATTTGAAGGTAGATTTTCAACCATTATTCTTCCGAAAAAATCAGCGGGACCTAATCCTGAATTGCAACGAACAAGTGGAGGAACAGCTGTGTACCAATTTCCCATTTTGCGATTTTGATCTGAACAATCCACAGTCGCCATCATTTGAAATCTGGCATCTACATTTTTATACTGAGGTTCAATTGGTGCTGCACCTTCCATATTTGACTGACCAAAACAGAGATAAATATGGAAATTTTCATCTTGTGCATTGAGATTGATGCCGAAAAATAAAATTCCGGCTAAAATGATGAGTTTGAATACTTGTTTTTTCATGTTGTGGGTTGTTATTTAAATAATCCTAAATCAATATTTTCACCCATCCTTTTATATCCGACTTCGTTTGGGTGCAGAAAATCATTATCGTGCATGTCGGGTAAAATGGTTTTCACGTCGTTCGGGTTGCGCATTATTTTATCAAAATCAATCACAGCATCAAATTTTCCGGAACTCCGAATCCAATCGTTGACTTTATCCCGTGCAATCTGCCGTTCGGGTGTGTCGTAAAAAGATTTTGCAAATGGCAAAATAGTCGCTCCGTAAACGAGGATTCCTTTGGAGTGGGCTTTGTCAATCATCTGCTGATAGGCCTGGATCAATTCAGTAGAAACTTTTTCGGCTTCTTCTCGTGATTTTATTCCTCCGATGTCGTTGATTCCTTCCAGGATGATCAGCCAGCGAACATTACTTTGCGACAGGATATCCCGATCAAAACGTTCCAGCGCCGTTGGTCCCAAACCGCCACGCACCACGCAGTTGCCACCGATTCCCAGATTCAATACTCCGATGTTTTTGGTAGATTCATTTGCTAACAGTCTGGCTGAAAGAATATCCGGCCAGCGGTTTTGCTTGTTGGTGCCGGAACCTCTGCCGTCGGTAATTGAATTTCCCAAAATTGCCAACGCTTTCGAGTTTTTGGATGCTTTCACATCGATTCCCTGAATAACATACCAGTGATCGGTTTTTACCGAGCCGGAAAAATCAGCCGAAGAAATATTGTTTCCCGGCAAAATAAAGGATGTGGTACGCGAGCCGGGATGTCCGGTCACATCAGGCGAAGTTTTACCGAAGTAAATCGTAATCGCCATTTTCGAACCTGGTTTCAGGTCAAATTTTATTGGATCAGAATAGACTTCACCGCCCGGATTCATGGTGACACTTTCGATTTTATTGAATTTCAGCACTTTCTGGGATGAAATATCAATCGAACTTCCCTCGGAAACTTGCGCAATTGCAACCGACTTCATTTCCACCGGACTTTTGCTGAAGGCATTCGAAAAACGCAATCTGACCATATCACCGCCTATCGAAACACGGACAATCTGGCGGATTGTATTTTCGGCCAAACCTGGTTCCGGAGGCATGTTGTGTGGTTCCACCAACTGCGGCGCCGTACTCCATGTGCCTACCCATGCCGAGTTTTTATCCGACAAGGATTTTGTACCGGAACAGCCCATCAACCAAAAAGTGACAAGCAATCCGGCAAACAAAAACAACGTATTTTTTAATCTCAAATTCATTTATAAAGCAAATTATTTAAACACCAACTGAGCAAACTGATACAAACTCCTGCGCCAGCTCTGCCATTCATGAGCTGTTTTCGGAGAAACATAGAAGTGCGTGTTCATACCCATTTCTTTCAGTT
>CAZIRA010000243.1:0-1847 GCA_964541615.1 uncultured Paludibacter sp. | reverse complement strand
CAAGGAAAAGCACAGTTGCGCGCCATCATGAGAGCCAACGAAACCGGTTTGGAAATCAATCCTGTTTGGAACAAATCCAACCGTGAGCACACGTACGTACATTCAGAGCCGATTGACACGCGTCGCGAGGCCGATGAAGCTGTAAAAGCATTGGGCTACAACGGACAATATTTCGTGGATGCCGACCACATTAATTTGAGCACAGTTGATCGTTTTGTGGAAGTTTCTGACTTCTTTACGCTTGATGTAGCTTCGTTTATCGGAAAACCGAGCGCACAGGAAGACATTGATAAATTCATTGCTTCTTGTGAAAAATACATGGGTGAACTTCAAATTCCGGGTATGGAAAAACCGCTTTCCATCACCAAAGAATTGCTGGAAGATATTGCCAATAAATTTTTGAGCGCAACTCAGCAAGCGTCTGAAATTTACGCTTATCTGGTGGATAAAAAAGGTGTTGGAAATTTCATCACCGAAGTTTCGATGGATGAGGTGGAAAAACCACAAACTCCGGTTGAAATGCTTTTCATCCTGAAAATGTTGGCTGACAAAGGCGTTCCGGCACAAACAATCGCTCCAAAATTCACCGGACGTTTCAACAAAGGTGTTGACTATGTGGGTAATTTAGAGCAATTTGCCAAAGAATTTGAAGAAGATGTGCTGGTGATTGATTTTGCAGTAAAAGAATTCGGACTTCCGGCTGAGCTGAAACTAAGCGTTCATTCCGGTAGTGACAAATTTTCCATTTATCCGATTATGGCCGAAGTCATCAACCGCCACGACAAAGGTCTTCACCTGAAAACAGCGGGTACCACGTGGCTTGAAGAAGTCATCGGTTTGGCAAAAGCAGATGGCGAAGGATTGGTTTTGGCAAAAAAAATCTATGCTAATTCATTGAACCGCAAAGATGAACTTTGTGCTCCTTATGCCGATGTAATTGACATTGACGGAAGCAAACTGCCTACTATTGAGGAAGTTAACAGCTGGGACAGCGAAAAATATCAAAATACACTTCGCCACATTCCGGGACATCCTGATTACAATGCAAATTTCCGTCAATTGATACACGTGGCTTACGCAGTGGCATCAGAATTAGGAAAAGAATACACCGATTTGCTGGAAAAATACGAAGATATCGTGGGTGGATGCGTGGAAGAAAATATCTACGAACGCCATTTGAAACGATTATTCAGTCTTTAAAGCCCCCATCCCCTTCGGGACTTCCCCCACAAGGGGAAGATAAATTTGGAGGATTTTTTTCGATTTATGAAACAAAGTTTTCGTGATTTGCACCATTTGAGCGCATGCAAATCTGCAACTTTGTGGGAGATTTAGAGGATTATGCGAATTAGGAATTCAAAATAAGCTAATAAGGTTAATGTCAGCTGGTTTATTTTCTCTATTAAGCTCGCCTGCCTCGGGCAGGGTTTATGTTTTATTGAAAATAAGGTTTTTAAGAAAAAGAAACATAAATCACAAGGAACCTTAGTAGAATAGGGATTTATTTAGAAAAGAAACCTTATTCCCTTATTTGTTAAGTAGTTACATCTATTTGTTGAATATTAATCAAACCATAATCACATTGATGAATAAATACTGTAAACCCAATAGTAAATCATAAATTTTTAAATTGTAAATAAAAAAGATATGTACGAATTTTTTGATATCAAAGACCGTGTGGTAGCCATTACCGGCGGTACGGGCGTGCTTGGCGAAAGCATGGTGGAATACCTGGCTGCGCATGGAGCAAAAGTGGCTGTAATGGCGCGTAACAAAGAAAAAGGTGATTTGCTGATTGAAAAAGTGAAAGCCAATGGCGGTGAAGCCATGTTTCTGGTAACGGATGT
>CAZIRA010000242.1:0-1891 GCA_964541615.1 uncultured Paludibacter sp. | reverse complement strand
ACGACCCCGAGATTACAAATCACGTGCTCTGGCCAACTGAGCTAAAGAGGCTTTTTTCATTTTTTCCCTTCAAATTTTCACCAATCGACTCATTCGAAGATAAATAAGTATAATTCAGCTAATTCTAATAAATCGTCAACCTCTTAATACCTAAACCTTTGCAGGGATAAAAAGCCGTTCGAACATCGCTATTCAAACGGCTTGCAAAAATACTAAAATATTTTGATATACAAAACTAATTGCCTAAAATTTTATTTTTTGGCTAATTTTTCTTTGTATTTGATCACTTGTTTTCCAATTGCTTCCAGTGACAGGTCAATGGCTTCTTCAAAAGTATCGCATGTTTTAGATGCAAAAAAATCAACTCCCGGTGCTGTTGCTTTTATTTCAGCCTGTTTGTTGGCGGCGGTTTCGGGTTTGACTACTTTCAGGTAAAGATCCATTGTCATGATGTCGTCAAAAACTTTTTCAAGTTTTTTTGCTTTTTTTTCGATGTAAGCTTCTAATTTTTCAGTAGCATCAAAATTAACTGCTTGAATGAGAAGTTTCATAACTTACCTCCTTTTTTTATTGCTCTTGGATGAGCTTGTTTGTAAATCTTATTTAGTTCACTGAAACTAACGTGGGTATAAACCTGCGTAGCCGCAAGACTGCTGTGACCGAGCAATTCTTTCACGGCATTAATATCAGCTCCATTATTTAATAGTGTTGTTGCAAAAGTGTGACGCAGTATGTGGGGGCTTTGCTTGTGAAGTGTACTCACGGTTGACATTTTGTCGTGTATAATATTATATATAGCTTTGCTATACATTTTTTTTCCATTCTTTAAGACGAATATATAATCATTCGCTACATCTACCTGCTCATTTCTCAACTTCTGATAATCTCCAATCTCTTCACAAATTTTCCTACCAAGGGGGACGATCCGTTCCTTGTTTCTTTTGCCGATTACCTTCAACTGTCCCTGATTACAGTCTAAATCATTGTCTCTCAACGAAATTAATTCTGAAACCCGTAGCCCTGATTGATAAAAAAAATCAATAATCAGTCTGTTCCTAACCGGTTCAAACCCGCCTACCTTACTTTCATCAGACAACACAACATCCATCTCGCTCTCCTTATAAAACGCAGGAAGAGGTTTATTTGTTTTAGGAAGATTGATTTTTTTTACGGGATTATCTTCGACCAATCTTTGCAATTGCAAAAACCGCCAAAGCGACTTCAGCGTTGAGATTTTACGGGATATTGTCCGTGGAGAACCGCCTTCGTCCATCAGTGAAAGTATCCACTGCTGGATCACTTGAGATGAGATTGATTTTGGTTCAAAAGCTTCGGGGCTGATTTCTAAAAACTTGCAGAACTGCAAGAGGTCGGTATGATATGACAAAACAGTATGAGAGGAATAATTCTTCTCATACTGTATATATTGTAAAAACAAGTTAATCATACCTGACATTTTCGAGTAGAAAAAATCTACAACGAAAATAAAACAATTTTGTCAGATATCCAACTTTTTTGAAGAAAATTTAACAATTAATCTTCTGTTCTTTGAATTTGTTGTACGTAAACAGCGCGTTGATTTTTTTCGCGTTTGATTACAGAAGGTTTGTCAAATTGCTGACGACGGCGCAATTCTTTAACTACACCCGTTTTTTCGAATTTACGTTTGAATTTTTTCAATGCTCTTTCGATGTTTTCGCCTTCTTTTACAGGTACTACGATCATAAAAATGAATTTATTAATGAATTAAATATTTTGTACTTTTTTCGGACTGCAAAGATAGATAACTTTTTTGAGTTTGCAAAAAAAATTTTTGTAATATTATTTCTACAATACTAAATAAATAAAATTGATAAAACTTTCATCTTGTTTTTCTTGTTCTAAAGCCGTA
>CAZIRA010000241.1:0-1907 GCA_964541615.1 uncultured Paludibacter sp. | reverse complement strand
GCCTCTGTGTTAAAATAGAAGTCAAGACGAGTTCAAAACAAAAGAACTATTCCCACTTACGGTAGGTAAAAAACATTTCCGTCATTTGACGTAACATTTTGCTTTGCAGAAAAAAATAAGTTCAATGCCTCTCGCAATTTTCGAATCTTACTTTATTTACTAGAATAAATTATCAAAAACCGATATTTTTTTAATAAAATGATTGTTTTATAACAAAATTTGTTTATTTTTGCTTTCAAAATGATATTTTATCTACATTATGGAAAAAATTGATAAGTTGGATCGGAAGATATTGCAGATTATTTCGCAGAACGCACGTAAACCATTTAAGGACGTGGCGGAAGAGTGTAACGTATCCCGCGCAGCCATTCATCAGCGCGTACAGCGCCTTGTTGACATGGGAGTGATTATCGGCTCAGGCTATTTGGTGAATCCAAAAATGCTTGGTTTTCAGCTCTGTGTGTATATTGGCATCACATTGGAGCGGGCATCGATGTACAAGGATGTCGTAGCCTCTTTGGAGCAGATTCCGGAAGTGGTAGAATCGCACTATACGCTCGGCGCATACACCATCCTGATAAAAATGTATGCCAAAAACGACGAGCACCTCATGGATTTGTTGAACGGACGCATCCAGGAAATCCCGGGCGTGGCAACTACAGAAACTCTCACATCGCTGGATCAGAAAATCAGACGCATCATTCCGATTGAATAGACGGGATTCTGGTGATTATTCCGGGCTTTAATGAAGAATTCGGCGTTGAAATTACATAACCGCTTATCATAAGTAAGCGGTTTTTTGCATTAAAATGCTTAACTTTGCACTCCAAAATAAAATTAGAAGTTAGAAATATCAAATTAGAAAATTCCCCTTTGAGGGGGAGAGGGGGCTCATATATGAAGACAGTATTAAGCGGCATCCGGCCAACCGGAAATCTACATTTAGGAAATTACTTTGGTGCGTTGCGCAATTTTGTGGAGATGCAGCACGAGTACAACTGCTATTTCTTCATTGCCGATTTCCACTCGCTCACCACACACCCTACGCCTGAAAACATACAGGGAAACGTACGCAGCGTGCTGGCGCAGTACCTGGCATGCGGACTGGATCCGGAGAAGGCTACCATCTACATCCAAAGCGACGTGCCTGAGGTGATTGAGCTGTATCTCTACCTCAATATGAATGCATACCTGGGTGAACTGGAACGGTGCACGTCTTTCAAAGACAAAATCCGCCAGCAGCCTGAAAATGTAAATGCCGGACTGCTCACCTATCCTACGCTGATGGCGGCCGATATCCTGATTCACAAAGCCGACTTTGTGCCGGTAGGAAAAGATCAGGAGCAGCACCTGGAGATGGCACGCACGTTTGGAAACCGTTTTAACAGAATGTATGGCAAAGAATATTTCCCGGAACCGCAGGCATTCAATTTCGGACGCGAACTGGTGAAAATTCCTGCCCTTAACGGAGCCGGGAAAATGGGAAAATCCGAAGGTGAGGACAGCACCATCTTCCTGACGGACCGGCCGGAAGTGATCCTGAAAAAAGTGAAACGCGCCGTCACGGATGGCGGCCCGACGGAGCCGAATTCACCCATGACCGAGCCGATCTCAAATCTTTTCCAGCTGATGAACGTAGTTTCGCAACCTGACACAGTAGAATTTTTCAAAGAAAAATACAACGATTGCTCCATTCGCTACGGCGACCTGAAAAAGCAGCTGGCGGAAGATATGATTGCATTCGTCAATCCAATCCGCGAAAAAATTGAAGCCGTGATGGCAGACGAAGTAAATCTGAACCGCATTGCAGAGATGGGTAAGGAAAAAGCCAAAGCCAGTGCCGGGAAAACAATCCGCGAAGTGCGTGAGCTGATAGGATTTAAACCCTGCTAATCAGCTGAAAAAAT
>CAZIRA010000240.1:0-1947 GCA_964541615.1 uncultured Paludibacter sp. | reverse complement strand
TTCACAGTCCCTTTCCACGAGCATCCCAGGCAATAAAGCACATCCAGATTAAATCCCTCCAACGATTCGTTTTTATGAATAGGAATTATTTCGTTGGTATCGGTAACCGTAACCACCACAATATTTCCGGCATCGTTTTTTACCTGAAAACGACGGATTTTACATTGTGGACAGAGTTTATCTTTGGGCATAGCTTAAAAATAATGAAATTCAAAACAACAGCTGTTCAGGGACTTTTTTTTACAATCAGCGGAAATCGAGGGATTCGAACCCCCGGTACAGTTACCCGTACACCGCATTTCGAGTGCGGCCCGTTCGACCACTCCGGCAGATTTCCTTACTAGTCAGTGCAAAATTAGTTTTTTTATTTATTCCCTGCAATAATTTCTCTGAATTACCTTTACTTTATCTAAAAGTAATTTTTATGCATTGTAAATTATTTTTTTGTAACTTTTATCAATGAAATTAAAATAATTTGACATTTATTTTTGGAAAATAATAATTTATTGTAATTTTGCACCGAAATATTTTTCACATAACTTATTAAAAAGGAAATCAAATGAAGACCGAAGATGTTTTAAATGATTTGAAAAGAAGGTTCCCAAATGAACCGGAGTATCACCAGGCAGTACACGAAGTTTTAGAATCAATTGAAGATGTGTACAATGCACATCCGGAGTTTGAAAAACAGAATCTGATTGAAAGACTTTGTATTCCCGATCGCATTTTTTCATTCCGCGTTACCTGGGTGGACGACAAGGGAAATGTACAAACCAACATGGCATACCGTATCCAACATAACAACGCAATCGGTCCGTATAAAGGAGGAATGCGCTTTCATGCATCTGTGAGTCCTTCCATTCTGAAATTCCTTGCTTTCGAACAGACATTTAAGAATGCCCTTACTACCCTGCCCATGGGCGGTGCAAAAGGTGGTTCGGATTTCAATCCAAGAGGCAAATCAAGTGCTGAAATCATGCGGTTCTGCCAGGCTTTGATGCTTGAATTGTGGAGAAATGTAGGACCTGACACTGACGTTCCTGCCGGCGATATCGGAGTTGGTGGTCGTGAAGTGGCTTACATGTACGGCATGTACAAAAAACTGGCTCGTGAAAACACCGGTACTTTTACAGGAAAAGGAATCGAATTCGGCGGTTCACTCATTCGCCCGGAAGCTACCGGATACGGCAACATTTACTTCCTGATGAATATGCTGAAAGCCAAAGGCATCACCGATTTGAAAGGACAGGTGGTAGCCATTTCCGGTTCGGGAAATGTGGCTACTTACACTGCCGAGAAAGTGCTTGAACTGGGTGGAAAAGTAGTTACTTTCTCTGATAGTGATGGTTACATTTATGATCCTGACGGAATTGACCGCGAGAAATTAGACTTTATCTTTGAATTGAAAAACGTGTATCGGGGCCGAATCCGAGAATATGCCGAGAAATACGGCTGCAAGTACGTGGAAGGTGCCCGTCCGTGGGGTGAACAATGCACCATTGCACTACCTTCTGCTACTCAAAACGAACTCACCGGCGATGATGCCGAAACATTGATCCAAAATGGCTGTATAGCAGTTTCGGAAGGTGCTAACATGCCATCGACTCCCGAAGCAGTGGAAGTATTTCTGAAAAACAAAATCCTGTATGCTCCGGGTAAAGCAGCCAACGCAGGCGGCGTTTCCACTTCAGGACTCGAAATGACTCAAAACTCCATGCGTCTGAGCTGGACACGCGAAGAAGTGGACGAAAAACTGCAACGCATTATGAGCGACATCCACGAAGCATGCGTGAAATACGGAACGGAAGCTGACGGTTATGTCAATTACGTGAAAGGGGCCAACATTGCAGGCTTTATGAAAGTGGCCAAAGCGATGATTTCGCAGGGAGTGCTGTAAGAAATAAGCTCCCGAATCAGGTTTCACGATTGATCCGAAATTGTTTTGAT
>CAZIRA010000239.1:0-1988 GCA_964541615.1 uncultured Paludibacter sp. | reverse complement strand
CTTGCATCCTGCTAGCTTAATACCATGCCCGACATACTAAAAAAAATCCACATGAAATAAATCAAGTGGATTTTTAGTTTGTTTTGAAATACGGACAGGAAATATCCTACCCCATCATTTTAATTATTTTTCCGATTGAATCCTTGGCATCACCAAGCATCAGGTGGACTCCTTCGTTACGGGTGTAAAGTGGATTTTCAACGCCTGAATAGCCGGGGCTCAAATCGAAATTGCAGATAAAAATCTCTTTAGCATAATCCACATTGAGCACAGGCATTCCGTAAATCGGAGTATCTACTGCTTCCCGGGCTGATGGATTCAGCACATCGTTGGCACCAATTACAATCACCACATCTGAATTTGCAAATTCACCGTTGATGTCGTCCATTTCAAATAGATTTTCATACGATACATCCGCTTCGGCGAGGAGCACATTCATGTGTCCGGGCATACGACCGGCAACAGGATGGATAGCATATTTCACAGTCGCACCGTTTGCTTCAAACTTGTCTGCCAGTTCCTTAACCAAATGCTGTGCTTGTGCCAGTGCCATGCCGTATCCGGGAACTATTATTACCGATTTCGCTGAGCGAAGAATCTCTCCTTCATCCCTTTTTTCAACTTCAACATCAGGACTCTTTTCAGTTTCAGCAACCTTTACCGTTTCTTCTTCTAAAATAATTTCTTCAGGTTTTACTTCTACCTGTTCTTCCTGAACGGATACTTTCACCTCTTGCTTGTGTGCAACGGAAGTTCTTCCGGTAAGGATATCCATTAAACTCCGATTCATCGAACGGCACATGATCTGTGTCAAAAACAGCCCTGAAGCACCTACTATTCCACCAACAGATACCAGCAGAATATCACCGATGGCCATACCGGCAATGGCTCCTGCCACACCGCTCAGCGAGTTCAAAAGCGAAATCGTTATCGGCATATCAGCACCACCAACGCGGATTGCAAAAGCATAGCCAAAAATCTTGCTGAACAGAATGCTTACAAGCAAAATGACAACAACTGCCATTCCAGACGCCGGCAATTTCACAAGTGCAGCAAAAATTGTTACACCAAGCAGAATAATTAAACTTGCATTCAATATAAGTGAATGGTTTCTCCAGATTATTGGTTTCTGAGGAAGTATTTTATGCAGTTTCCCTGCCGCCACCAAGCTTCCGATCAATGTGACAACACCGACAATTATTGCCAAAGTAGCAGTCGCATTTGTAAAAACCGGGTAATTACTCTCAGTCTGTCCCACTCCCAGAATTGTCAAAATTCCGACTAAAGCTGATGCTAAACCACCTACCCCATTGAGTAATGCAACCAGCTGGGGCATTTGAATCATTTTGACACGAACAGCCAGTGATCCACCAATGATAAATCCAATAATAATGTAGATAAAAATGCTCCAAACAGACAAGATTTCGTAATAAAACAACGTTACCAGTAGGCCGAAAAATACGCTGACAGCACTTATCAGGTTACCTTGCACAGCCGTTTTTACTTTGCTCATCAGAGATATGCCTATCAAAACAGCCACGGAGAGCACTGCACAAATCAAATAATAGAATGTTGGTTCCATGGTTTATTCCTTTCCTTTTTTGTTTTTGTTGAACATACTCAGCATCCGGTGTGTAACTCCGAAACCGCCTACGACATTAACTGTTGCAGCGATTATCGCTATGCCGCCTATAATCTGGCCAAGCAAAACATCGCCTTTACTGAAAGCCAAGGAAGACAAACCAACCGCAGTCACAGCACCCAGTATGGTAATTCCAGACAAAGCATTCATCCCTGACATCAGCGGGGTATGAAGAAGACTCGGCACATTTTTTATGATAAAATAGCCAACTATGGCAGCTAAGCTGAATATCAACAGCAAAATGATTGGATTCATTTTTTTTAAAAATTTAGATTGTTACTACATAATGTTATCAGACATCAGACATCAGACATCAGACATCAGACATCAGACATCAGACATCAGA
>CAZIRA010000238.1:0-2035 GCA_964541615.1 uncultured Paludibacter sp. | reverse complement strand
AATCGTAGGTTGCTGAGCTTGTCGAAGAATAAATCATAGGTTGCTGAGCTTGTCGAAGCATTCTTTTACTCAAAACTCAAAACCGCCCACATACCATTCATACATCTTTTTCACTCCTTCATCAATTTCAATTTTATGTTTCCAGCCAAGCGAATTTAGTTTTGAAACATCAATCAATTTTCGCATCGTCCCGTCGGGTTTACCGGCGTCAAAAACGATTTCACCCTCGTAGCCGATTGTGTCAACTACCAACTGTGATAAATCCCTGATGCTTATTTCTTTTCCTGTCCCGATGTTGATGTGACAGTTGCGGATTTCTGTATTATCGCCTTTCAGGTCGTCAAAGCCAACTTTTTCCATGATAAAAACACATGCATCGGCCATTTCTTCGCTCCAAAGAAATTCACGCATCGGCTTTCCGGTGCCCCAAAGTGTAAGATATCGGTCTGTAATGCCGTATGAGTTTAAAATATTTTTGATTTCAATTTCGGGATTTTCACCGGAAACACCTTCAATCGGTCTTTTATTCAAGTCTTCACGAATCTTTTCCCATTGATTTGATTGCAGCATTTTAGCCAGATGCACTTTTCTTATCATGGCCGGCAGTACGTGGCTTCGTTGCAAATCAAAGTTATCATTGGGTCCGTACAGATTGGTCGGCATTACGGCTATAAAATTGGTTCCGTACTGAATGTTGAAACTCTCGCACATCTTCAGTCCGGCAATTTTGGCAATGGCATACGGCTCGTTGGTGTATTCCAGCGGCCCGGTGAGGAGAGCTTCTTCCTTCATGGGCTGCGGAGCTTCACGCGGATAGATGCAGGTGCTGCCCAGGAATAGAAGTTTTTTTACATTATGACGATAACTTGCGCCTATCACATTGTTTTGTATCTGCAGATTCTTGTAGATAAAATCGGCGCGATACACGTTGTTGGCTACTATGCCGCCCACGTGAGCTGCTGCCAGAATAACGTACTCGGGTTTTTCGGTTTCAAAGAATTCTTCCACCCGTACCGAATCCATTAGATCGAGCTCCTGCAATGATTTGCCAATAAGATGGGTGTAACCTTTGCTTTCGAGGTTTTTCCAGATTGCAGAGCCCACCAGTCCAAGATGACCGGCGACGTATATTTTTGATGTTTTGTTCATAGATTTTTTTTTTAACACAAGTTACACAACTTGTGTTTACATATATATCCCCTTGTGTCACTTGTGTTTATAATCTCATCTTCAGTTTTTTCACAAACCGCATATCATGCTCCACCATAATCCGGATCAGCTCCCGGAACGAAGTTTTCCGTGGATTCCAGCCCAGCAGTGTCCTGGCTTTCGTAGGGTCGCCCAGTAACTGCTCCACTTCCGCCGGTCGGAAATACTTCGGATCCACTTCCACCAGCACTCTTCCTGTAGCTTTATCAATACCCTTTTCATCTACACCTGTTCCTTCCCAGCTGATTTCAATGCCAACTTCGGCAAAGGCGAGCGTACAAAACTCACGCACGGAGTGCATCTCGCCCGTGGCAATTACAAAATCTTCCGGTTCAGGATGCTGGAGAATCATCCACATGCATTCTACATAATCTTTGGCATAGCCCCAGTCTCGCAACGAATCCAAATTTCCCATGTAAAGCTTGTCCTGCAATCCCTGAGCAATCCTTGCAGCTGCCAGGGTGATTTTGCGTGTGACAAAATTTTCGCCCCGTCGCTCACTTTCATGATTGAACAGAATGCCATTCACGGCAAACATTCCATACGATTCCCGGTAGTTTTTTGTAATCCAGAAGCCGTAAAGTTTGGCTACGCCATAGGGACTGCGGGGATAAAACGGCGTAGTTTCTTTTTGAGGAACTTCCTGTACAAGACCGTAAAGCTCAGAAGTAGAAGCCTGGTAAATCCGTGTTTTTTTCTCCAGCCCCAGGATTCTGACCGCTTCCAGCAGTCGCAGAGTACCCACGGCATCTGTTTCTGCAGTATATTCCGGCACATCAAAACTCACTTTCACGTGGCTCTGAGCAGCCAGGTTGTAGATTTCATC
>CAZIRA010000237.1:0-2058 GCA_964541615.1 uncultured Paludibacter sp. | reverse complement strand
GTTTTTGACGGAGAGAAAGGGCGGCTGTTCAGCGGATTTTCAGGTGCAGGAAAAAGCACCATTTCGGGTATCTGGCGCGATGCCGGGAGTCAGCTCATCAACGACGACAGGCTGATTATCCGCCGCGAAAACGACCGCTACTACATCTACAATACGCCCATGTATTATGAGGATGAAAATAAAAAAGCGCCGCTGGATGCGGTTTATCTGATCAGGCATTTCCCCCGAAATGATATCCGGCAGGTAAAAGGCGCTGCAGCCGTTACGGGAATAATGGCTTTCAGCATTCAGAATAATTACGACCAGCGGTTTGTACAGCACCACCTTGAATTTTTTAGTAAAATGGCAGAGGCAATTCCAATTTACAAGCTCGGATTTGTTCCGGATAGCGAGGTGATTGATTTCATCAAAGAAAACGGCGTATAGAATCTGCTTCTGAAAGTGTAAAATTAAATCTCAAAAATTAGTTGAGAACCATGCAAAAAAACGAACCATTTGATTTGAAAGCATCGGTCAACGATTATGTTGAAATGATGCTTGAAAGCGATTTTTCGCTTATCATAAAAATGAATGGAATGAGCATGTTTCCAACATTGCGTGCCGGCGATATGGGCGAAGTGGAAAAATGCCGCCCTGAGGAATTGAAGAATGGGGACATTGTTATTTGGAAGAAATCCGACCAACTGATTTGCCATCGCTTGTTTTCCATCGCAAGGACTGATAATCACTGGCAGTTTCAAACCATAGGCGATTTTAATACAGTGGCTGATACACCTTTTTCAGAAAATGAGCTGATCGGCAGATTGGTTTCATTCGAAAGGAATGGGGAAAAAATCAAGTTTGATAGTTCAAAAATGAAACTTGCAAGTCTCATTCATCGCTATTTTCACCCCGTTGCTGTTCGCATCAGTCATACTGCTTACAGAGCAAGGAGGCTTTCCACCTACCTTTCATCCCAATCAAAATCGCTTCGTCAGAATATCCGCACCTTGCTTCGAGGTTCTGAAAAGGAGTTTAGAATCAATGCCTTAATCGCTGTTCTGAAAGGACTTGTGCCTTTGGCTATGATTGTCTGCATCAAATTTTTGATCGACTTTCTGAGCAGGAACACGCTCCAGACTACCGAGCAGAAATACTATTTTTTTGCACTGCTTGGTCTGACGGCGATTTTGTTTTTAGCTACCGGCCTTCTTAACCAAATCGGCAACTATTTTGGTGAAAAAATGTCGCAATCGGTCACCCGCAAAGTGTACGATGAGCTGCATGAAAAGCATATCAAATTGAAGCTTGCCGATTATGAAAACCCGGAGAAGCTGGACAAAATGCACCGTGCCGTGCAGGAGTCATCCTATCGTCCGGTTCGCATATTAAATTCGGCTCTCGGCTTTATCAAAACTTTCAGTGCCGGAATTATTTTGCTGGCTCTTTTTATCAGCATCCGGTGGTACCTGATTTTGATACTGCTGCTGGCGGTTGTGCCGGAAACTTTGGCGCGGATTGCCTATATCCGCCGGTTTTACCGTCTCAAAGAATCTCAGGCAGCAGCAGAGCGTGAGAAATTTTATTACAGCCGTGTATTGACCGGTTTTCCATTCGCCAAAGAAATGCGGCTTTTCGATTTTTCAGATTTTTTCATCCGCTTTTTCAATCGGAAGCAGGAGGAAATATTCAGTGAAAAACTGAAACTGACCCGGTTTGAGACACGAAACTCCATCATTTCTCAGGTATTTGCGGTACTGCTCATCTTCACTTCGCTCGGAATTGTGTCCCTGTTGAGCATTTCAGGCTCAATGACCATCGGTACGGTGGTGCTGTTCTTTTTTGCCTTTCAGCGGGGATATGCCGTGTTGAATGAATTTTTCCGGTCAGTCACCGGCATGATTGAGGATAATACTTTTCTGGAAGATTTTCTGTCGTTTCTCAGTTCGCCTGAAGCGGTTAGAACTCAGGAAAATGCACTTCAACCCTTTGCATTCAAAGAAGAAATCAGCTTTGAGAATGTAAGTTTTCGGTATGAAAAGAGTGAACGAAACGCCCTGAATGGTGTGAATCTGAAAA
>CAZIRA010000236.1:0-2089 GCA_964541615.1 uncultured Paludibacter sp. | reverse complement strand
TTTATTCCAACGGATACAGATTTTCGATTCATGTAAACTGTTAAAATTATTGTTTCTATTTTCTGAAAACAAAATTACCGGAACGGAATGGGAGGTAAATGGACAAAATATAAACGCTGACCTGCCTGTGAGGGAGGTCAGCGTAATATGAAAACATTTTTTAACACAGAACTTTTAATCCGTATTTAAAATCCTGATAGTATCTAAGGCGGGATTATGGAATTCCCGCCGATCAGCGCAATTGTTTATTTAATTGCCAGACCATATCCGAAAGGTCAGGGCGAATATTTTTTAGTCGAACCGAATTCAATGTTAATGTTTGCCAATTGATGTGCAGGTGAAAAAATAATCCGCAGAAGTGTCCGCAATTATCTGTCGTTGACCATTACTAAACGTAGTGATCATAAATTTTGACTTCCGTGCTTAATGATTATTGAGGTTGACTTATCCATTTCTGATTTAATTGTTTCACAGTAATACCAATTTCAGGCAGTCAATATCGCTGTAATTATTGAGATATAATGCGGATTAGTTACTATTAGCATTAAATATATACTAATAATAGTGCGGTTTAGTACTCTATTATATAAAAATATCTTGTAATAACAGATTTTCAGTTTGATTTAGTACTCTGATATTTAAATATGATTGCAGATAATGATAAGACCGCAATATTGTATGGAGCAATATTGCGGAACGGTATACATACACAATATAAAGAGCAATAAAAACAGATAATAAGTATTTATCAGCAATATATACAGATACTTCTACCGTTAATTCAGGATAGTTCGGCTCTCTGAATGGCTTATATATTGAAATAAAGTACTCAACCGCAATATAACTCAGGATGTATAAGGGTATTCAGGCAAAATTTACTACCTTTGTCAGGTATAAATAATCAAAATCTACTACATTATGGCACGTTTTTATCAGTTTACACCCCTTGATGTGTATCACAAGGTACTTCCTGCTGAGGCTGAAAAGGATGTCTCAGGACCGGTATTACCCAACGTGGATGCTATTTTTCCTGAATTTTTGCTGCTGTTTGGACAGAACCTGATCCGATACGGAAACCGTACACTTAAGTTTCATGCCGCTCGTCTGGAACTGGATGCGGATGAGTTGCGTTTTGGAATCAAGGCTCTTACCGGAAAGTCGTTTACCGATTTTTCAGAAGACTTTATGGTACTGCGCATTCGTGACTTACTCGGCGAATTCCCGACCCGGGGCAGTTTGAAGGAAAAATCGCGTATGCTCGGTTTCTCCATGTCGGGACTATACCGGTTTATGATGCGAAAGATGAAACGTACTCCAAGTGGGTGGTACTGGTATTAAGGAAAAAAATATGCGATGTGTCCGGATGTAATTTTCATCCCAACCAGCTATCAGTTTGCGCATTCCATCAAAAAAGCATATCTTTGCGATCTAAATTAGAAATACAAAAAAACAGATTTTATGGCTACAACGGCAGATATTAAGAATGGAATGTGCATTGACATCGACGGTCAGTTTTACAATGTGGTGGAATTTTTACACGTTAAACCCGGAAAAGGTCCGGCTTTCGTTCGTACAAAACTAAAAAATGTGGTATCCGGCAGAGTACTTGAACGTACGTTCAGTTCCGGAACACGCCTGGACGAAGTACGCATTGAGCGTCGTCCCTATCAATATCTTTATCAGGAGGATATGGGATATATCTTTATGAATAACGAAACGTATGAGCAAATCCCGATTGCAAAGGATTTGATTACAGGGGTGGATTTTTTGAAAGAAGGAATGGAAATTGAAGTTGTGACACATGCAGACACGGATACTGTGCTTTTCGGCGAACTTCCTACTCATGTGAATCTCCTGATTACTTATACAGAACCGGGTCTCAAAGGTGACACTGCAACCAACGCTTCAAAACCTGCTACTGTAGAAACCGGTGCAGTGGTTCGTGTGCCTCTTTTCATCAATGAAGGTGAAATGATCCGCGTAGATACCCGTGACGGAAGTTACGTGGAGAGAGTGAAGTAAGTAGCCCCCTATATCCCCCTCAAGTGGGACTTAATAAAACCCGAAAAAGCTTAGCTTTTTCGGGTTT
>CAZIRA010000235.1:0-2109 GCA_964541615.1 uncultured Paludibacter sp. | reverse complement strand
GAATGACAGCTACACTTTCTTCAATAGCCCCGTCGACCAGCGGCACAGATATAATGAAGATGAAATCACGACGGATGATGTGGATGCAAAAAACCTCAAAGCGTCGAAGGTCGGTGTAAATCCGTCTTTTGACGCAGGCGTATCATCTACGCACCATGCGGATGAAACCGCCATGAGCTGAGTTCCCGAGTAGTGAGAGTGCCACTCCGGGTGGCGCCCTCACTATGCAAGATGACAAGGATTACAAATCCGCACCAGCGGGGGCAGGAAGAGATTTAGGGAAATTATCAAAAGGCTAATAGGTGTTAAATAAACTTAATTGCGACAAAATAGTTTAATCCCCATAATCAATATATCAAAATTAGGTATACATTTGCAGGAGTAAAAACATATGTATCTATAGTTGCGGAATGAGGTAAAAAAGAAAGAACCAACTCCGTAAACAGGCATACGAAGCTGATTCTCAGCAAAATAACTTAAGAAGCAGTCGCGTCAGTTGTGGAAGACAATGCGACTGTTTTTTTATTTTCTGCCGTTCTTTTTGAAATCGTTCTTCGCATCTTATCCAGCATCTGGTATTCGCTCAGAAACGCTCCCAATTCATTGGTCAGAGGCACAAAGTCCTTTTCAGGATATTTGATTTTACCCAGTTCAATGGAATGTATCAAATTGCTAAGTGCGTTAACCGCCGATTTTTTGATTGCTTCTGTCCGCATCTTCGGTGTCTCCGATTTGAACTTCACAATCTTCGATTTACACAATGTAATATTTTGCTGAATCACTTTCAGCTCGTCGAAATACACCTTCAACCCCACTACCTGCAGAGCAGTTTGAAGCGATACATCCTCATCAATTGTACCAAACATTTGAATCAAAATCTCATCCAACTTTTTATTGTTGTTGGAGACTGAGTTTCGTACATATTTGGTCAGAAAGGGTATCACTACTTCTTGCTGTGCTGTAAGGAGACCAACCTGAGCTCTATTAAGCGCCGAATAATGAGTATTAATAACACTCAGAAGCATTTTTCGTGCTTTCCGCTGTGTTTTCAACTCTTTCGATGCCGGATGAGTCCGGTTGATTTCGGTTAGTTCGCCGAGTTCCGATTCCTGATCCAGTAATAGATCACACCATGTTTTGATGTCCAATGCCTCTGTGTCGTATTTACTCAGAATGGCATTTACACCCTTGAAAAGCGTAGGAGTTTCCATTTTCTGGATTCTCCCGTATTTTTTATTTATCAACATAATAAAAATACATTTTTAAAGTTATTATTGTAAAAATTACGCTGCGCTTTTGTCAACGGCATTACTGAAACAGCCTGTTATATTTCATCGTGTCAAAGAACAAATTACGCAAGCGTAACTCCGAAAAATGGCAAAGACTCTTTTCTTAACCACTTTCGTACTGCAATGTTACTAATTATATTTTATATAAGACGAATTTTTTTACAAAATATATTGACAAGTTTTAGACAATTTCCCCAAATTAAAATCCAATGCATTGAATATCAGAAATATAAATTTATAAATTAAGTAAAAAGTTTTCCAAAAAATAAATATTTATTTTCGAAAAAAACCATTTAACAGTCGAAAAAGGCAACCTCACCCCGCTAACATGAGACCTCACCCCGCTAACATGTGGCCTCTCCCCGCGTGATTTTTTTATCCCTAAGAGAATTTTCGCACCCCTCTCCAAAAAGAGAGGGGAAGAAGCTGCCGATTCAAGGTGTTTCTGCTTCTTTCCTTCAGCGTGGATAGGGCCCAACCGCTTCAAGCGGTTTGAACCATAGCGTGGAAGTAGCTGCTACCTCAAAGGTAGCTGCTACTTAAGTCTCATAAACCTGACAAGTGGAAAAGCTTGTCAGGTTTTCATTTTTACCCAAGCGCCGTTGGTGATTATAGTCAGCACGTTTCCCCCTTGGAGAAGGGGGTTAGGGGGATTGAATGTATTGTTTTGTCCGGAGCAATGATGGTAGTTTGAGTTTGTGAAGGCATTTTGTCCGGAGCAATGATAGTAGTTTGAGTTTGTGAAGGCATTTTATCCGGAGCAATGATAGTAGTTTGAATCCGTGAAGGCATTTTATCCGGAGCAATGATAGTAGTTTGA
>CAZIRA010000234.1:0-2159 GCA_964541615.1 uncultured Paludibacter sp. | reverse complement strand
AAACAAAAAGCGGCAAGACAATGACTTGTCTTACCGCTTTGATTTTTTTACTTGAGCAGAATTTATCATTCCATCTCCATATCATTCCCATCATCCATTCCTTCACTGCGAGGACGTTCCACCTGTTTTGGTTTCATGTTTCCAAAGTTGTATGTCATCGTAAGGCCAAACATCCGTCCGCGACGCTTGCTTTCTGAATACTGATAGAAGCCTTCGCCCCAGGTAGTCCCTTTGAAGCTGCGTGAATTGAACAAATCCCGAACATTGAAATTCAAGCTCATCTTTCTTTCAAAGAATGTTTTACGCAATCCTAAGTCCATAGAATAGTTAGCATATCTTTCTCCCTGTGATAATAGTTCTGCCGAACGATATTGTCCGGTAACTTGTCCGGAGAATGTTGAAGAAAACATGATGTTAGCAATGGCGCGAGCATCCCAGGAGAAATTATCAAGTCCGGGAAGTTCCACCTTCACTTCAGGATATAGTTCGTTGGTGTAAACAGACGCATCCAATTTATTATAATACATATTCAGCGTCGAAGTAAGGTTCAAAATCTTGAACAGCCTATTTTTCGCCACTAATTCAACACCAAAATCGTGCTCTTTTGTCAGATTCATAAAGGTCGACTCCATCACACCGTTGCGGATAAAGCTTACACGCTCAATATCGTCATTATTGAATCGGTAATAAACCGAAGAAGAAAGCGTATGGTTATCCCAGTTTTTGATGTAATTCAACTCGAATGCTGAAGTAAATTCGGGTGTAAGATTCGGGTTTCCGTAGCTGATGTTCGTTGAATCGGAATAATCTCTGAAAGAATTGATCATTCGTCCTCTTGGCCGATCTACACGGCGGGTGTAATTCAGCTGCAATTCATTGTTGTTCGGAAGCGAATAAGAAAGATACACGCTTGGAAACAACTGAAAGTACTGGTTGTCAATAGGTTGCTGGCTGTTTGAAGGAGCCGGTGTAGTTGTGGATTGGCTTGAAAAATACTCTCCTCTCAATCCTCCTTGTGCAGAAAAATTATTAATACGCGTGCCATAGGTAGCATAGAGTGCGTGAATCTGTTCATTGTAATCAAAAATATTGGCATATTCCTTAATATCAGCATTTTTGATGTGGTCAAAACCTGTGGCATTACTCAATCTATCGTTCCAGCGACTGCTCCAGCCCAATTCCATCCGGCTATTAGCTGAGAATTTCTTCGTGTAATCAGATTTGATTTCCCAGCCGCTGCTGTTTCCATCGGCAATCTGAGTTATATCCTGGCGATTGGATGGAATTAATCTGTCTACCTGATTATACCTCTGTTCACCATAGTTTCCGTGTTTTGAGTAAATGATGTTTGTAATCAAATTAGAACCTTCTTTATCGAAATCAACTTTGTGATAAAGATTCAAATTGTACCCTCTATGCTTGTCGGAACCTTCATTTTCACGGGTATAATCTCTTAATTCCGAATTATCAATTTTCCGTGTGAGCAGATAATCGGTAGTAGAATTCATTTTTGGTGTTCCTACGTGTCCCATTCCGCCTATTCCGATCGTATTTTTGTCGTTGATGTGATAATCTACGCCTGCTCGGAAAAACGTACCACCCATATTGAATGAATTTTTGCTGGTCTGATTCAACTGCGTAGTGTCGCCGTTATTGAAATTAGTTCTGTCGGTAAATCCGCTTCCATTGCTGTTCATTCTTCTGTACCCAACATTGGCAAACATATCGAAACGACCAACGTTATAGTTTATGCTTGCACCTGCATTGTATCCCGGCTTGCCTCTCTCTATCATGGTTCCGGCAGAAACGCTTCCATAATAACCGGCCTTTCTGTTTTTCTTCATTACCAGATTGATGATTCCGGCAGTTCCTTCAGGATTATATTTGGCTGAAGGATTGGTCATTACCTCGATGCTTTCCAAGTTTTCAGCAGGCATCTGCTGGAGGATTTGAGCGCGGTTATCGGCTGTAAGTCCGGATGGTTTTCCATTGATCCAGATTTCGACGCTCGAGTTATTTCTCAAAGAAACATTACCGTCGTTATCCACATCCACAGCAGGGATATTTTGAAGGACATCAGTTGCTGAACCACCAGCTGCCGCAATGTTTTGATCAACGCTGAATACTTTCTTATCAATATCAAAACGCATCTGAGAACC
>CAZIRA010000233.1:0-2176 GCA_964541615.1 uncultured Paludibacter sp. | reverse complement strand
GATTTTACTGGCCTACTTTTTGCATCAAGGCAAAAAGTGGGGCGGGGTTCAAGGGTAGGAAAGCCCCTGTTTGTAAAGAAAATTGTTATAATGCCTCAGCCCTGAGATTAACGCAATTATATACTCATTGATCAAAAAAATGTGGCTATCTTTGATCTTTAAATAAAATGAATATCCGTAGAATGACCAACTATTAGACTTATGTTTCTTACTTTTTGCCTTGATAAAAAAAGTAAGAAAAAATTCAAGAATGATACCCCCTAGCTATATTGCAACAAAAAGTTAATCGAAAACAACCGATCAATGAAAAAATCAACAAACAAATGCAATGCTATGTAATTCCTGTTGACATACAAACGGGTAACATCAGGGCATGGCAGAAAAAAATTGCTGATAACTTAAAAAGTTGGTTGAATGGAGAGTAATTTATTCTTTCTGATAAATGTAGTTGAAGTACCAATGTGATTTTTGCCAATGATCAGGTCAATTTCTAAATCACCAAAGCGTTCCTGCAGTACAAGTTCAGGCGGTCTTTGAGAATGGGAATACCGTTTTTAATGCCTCTGATTCTTACCATTCAGCGTATCAGTTCCGGCAATGCCAAACGAAGGATACAGATGTTTCCTACTTTCATAATTTGTATTAAATCTACATCGTTATTCAAACATTTTTTGTTTCTTTGTAGTGTAAAACATTTTTATATAATTTTTTATTGTTGTCCGCTAAAACCTTAATTTCGCCCTTACAGGGCTTAGTAATTTACCAAGAACTTTATTTCTACCAAAATTACGGCACTATGTGCCTTCGCAAAGCCTCGTAGAGGCGAGATTATGGTAGTATAAGTTCCACCCTGAATAGCAAGCCCCGTAGGGGCGAAACCATTTTATCTTATTGATTATTTGCCATTTGTGCATTTTCACTAATTTTATATCGGACAACAATAATAATTTTTAAAACAAAATATTTGACTTAGACTAATGAAAAAACTTTTTCCATTTCTATTCCTTTTTATTGTATTTCAGATTTCCGCTCAGGCTCCTGCAGGATATTACACGGTAGCCGAAGGAAAAAAAGATGCAGCGCTGAAAACGGCACTTTATGATATTATAGGCAATCCGGGTGTAACTTCATACAACGGACTCTGGACAGCATTTAAGGACACAGACAGACGTGCCGATGGCAAAGTATGGGATATCTATTCCAATACAACCAATTACGTTTTCGGGACTGATCAGTGCGGCAACTATAGCGGCGAAGGCGACTGCTACAACCGCGAGCACTCGTTCCCGAAAAGTTGGTTCAGCGACGCTTCTCCTATGTACAGCGACTTGTACCACCTATATGCTTCTGATGGATACACCAACGGGAGACGAAGCAATTACGCTTTTGGTGAAGTAGGTTCTATTTCCTGGTCTTCAAATAACCAGTTCAGCAAGCTGGGAGCAAGTAACCTTCCGGGATATTCCGGCACCGTTTTCGAGCCAAATGACATATACAAAGGCGACATGGCACGTACCTATTTCTACATGGTTACGGCTTATGAAAACAGGATTTCTTCCTGGGGTTCACCACACCTGAACGGTACAAAATTTCCGGGATTCAACAGTTGGTCAATCGATCTCTTGCTGAAATGGCATCGTCAGGATCCGGTCAGCCAGAAAGAAATTGACCGGAATAATGCCATCAACTATGGACATCAGTCCAACCGGAATCCGTTTATCGATTATCCTGAATTGGCTGAGCACATTTGGGGAAACCGCAAAGGAAGCACCTGGAGTGCGACTGTCATCACCGAACCGACACTGATAAATCCCAGACACGGCTCTACCATCGACTTTGGCAATGTGCCATACCAGCAGGTAAGTATGCAAACGGTCGAACTTCGTGCGATCAATCTTACGGGTAATCTGACAATTTCATTGAACAGTCCGAATTCTACGTTCTCAACACCCGTGACAACCATTACCAAAAGCGAAGCCGAAGCCGGATACACGCTCACTTTCAGCGTAAATCCACAGACTACCGGCATTCAAAATGCAACGCTTACTGTCACAGGTGGAGGAATTGCAACTTCTACCATTCAGCTGACCGCCAATTCCACTTCGCAGTTCCTGGCACTGGCAGCCACAGGGATTACTCCCGAAAGCTTTACGGCCAACTGGACGCATTCGGATGG
>CAZIRA010000232.1:0-2219 GCA_964541615.1 uncultured Paludibacter sp. | reverse complement strand
TTAAAAAGCTTTCGAAAAGAGCATTTGTTATTTTATAAGAATATGGAATTGAATACAATAAAACTTATTTGTGGACAGATTAATTTTTAAATTGCCCTTTCAGGGCGTCATTTGTGGGAAACAATCATTTATCCCAACGCGTCGCTTCGCTTTGTATTGGGCAAAATAAGTTAGGCTTTCAGCCTATTGTAATACAACACTAAACAATCTTTTGTCTATTTTACTATTTACTATTAACTATTTTACTATTCAACTAAAAAACTAATTAACCAACATACAATGAACAAACTCATAGAATGCGTTCCCAATTTCAGCGAGGGAAATAATATGCAGATTATCAATCAGATAACCGACGAAATAAAATCAGTTGATGGTGTAAAACTAATTGATGTTGATCCCGGAAAAGCAACCAACCGCACGGTAGTTACTTTTGTTGGCGAACCAAATGCAGTATGCGAAGCGGCATTCCGGGCGGTGAAAAAAGCTGCGGAACTGATTGACATGAGCAAACATCACGGTGAACATCCCCGTTTTGGGGCAACGGATGTGCTGCCTCTTATTCCGATAAAAAATATCACAATGGATGAAACAGTAGAATACGCCCGAAAACTCGGAAAACGCATCGGCGATGAACTTGGCATCCCGGGGTATTTCTACGAATTTGCCTGCACGGAAGAAAAACGCCGCAACCTGGCAGCTTGTCGTGCCGGTGAATACGAGGGATTGCCGAAGAAACTTACAAATCCGGAATGGAACCCCGATTTTGGACCAACTGAATTTAATGAAACAGTACGGAGAACCGGTGCCGTAGCTCTCAGTGCACGAAATCTGCTGATAGCCTACAACGTAAACCTCAACACCACCTCCACCCGTTGGGCCAATAGTATTGCCTTCGATATACGTGAAAAAGGTCGCATCAAACGGGAAGGAAATCCGCTGACCGGAAAAATAGTAAAAGATGCCGGCGGAAACACGGTTTACACGCCCGGATTACTCAAAGGAGTGAAAGGCATTGGCTGGTATATTGAGGAATACGGCATCGCGCAGCTTTCCTTCAACATTACCGATACCACAACAGTACCGCTGCATCAGGTGTTTGAACTGGCTTGCGAACGGGCGGCTGTTCGTGGAATTCGGGTTACCGGTTCAGAATTGGTGGGTATGATACCACTGCAAATCATGCTCGATACAGGCCGTTATTTCCTGAAAAAGCAACATCGCTCTACCGGAATTTCGGACGAAGAGATTATTAAAATTGCAGTAAAATCACTCGGACTGGACGATTTGACACCTTTTGATCCGAGAAAAAAAATCATTGAATATCAGTTAGAAAACCCGGCTGAAAAGAATCTGGTAAACATGACAATCCGGGAATTTGCCAACGAAACAGCATCCGAAAGTCCCGCACCGGGCGGTGGCTCGGTTTCGGCCTGTATGGGAGCATTAGGTGCTGCACTCGGAACAATGGTTGCCAATCTGTCGGCTCACAAACGCGGTTGGGATGAGCGGTGGGAGGAATTTTCCAATCTGGCGGACACCGGAAAAGATTTGCAGGAAAAACTGATAAAACTGATTGATGAGGACACCAACGCCTACAAACTGGTAATGGAAGCTTACGGATTGCCAAAAAGCACTGATGCAGAAAAGCAAATCCGCACCGAAACCATTCAGGACGCCATGAAATATGCCATGGAAATCCCTTACAGGGTAATGCAAACGGCTTTTGAAGCGATGGCAATGGTGAAAACAATGGCTGACACCGGCAATCCCAACTCGGCGTCCGATGCCGGAGTTGGTGCTCTGGCACTGCGTGCCGCCGTGATGGGTGCAGGTCTGAACGTGAAAACCAACGCTTCGGGACTGGATGACAAGCAGTTTGTGGCTGAAATGGTCGCAAAAGCAGAGGAGTTGGAACGAAAAGCCGATTTACTGGAAAAGGAAATTGTGGAGATTGCGAAAAGTAAATTTTAACCCTAACCTCTAAAGGGGAATATTGTATTGCATAGAAAGCAGACAGGCTTTATCCGGGAAACAACATTCCATGAAAAACCTATTTATTATCATACTAGTACCACAAGTCTCCAACCGGCTAAAAATGATTAAAAACTAAAACTAACCGGTAAAGTTTACGGTTAGTTGGGTATAAATCTTTATCTTTGAAAATCATTTTTTATAAACAAATATCAATCCCGGGATACAAGCAAAAAAGCTTTTTCAGA
>CAZIRA010000231.1:0-2227 GCA_964541615.1 uncultured Paludibacter sp. | reverse complement strand
AATGAAATGAAGTATTAAATATCAATCTTATAAAAATCTAAGTTATATATTCTTTATAAAATACTTGTTGGTACATAATAATTTTGGGATTATTACGTACAATTTTAGGAGTAAGTTTAAGCTTAAATTGTTAACTTTGCATTGTTCAGAATAAAACAAATAAACCATTACTAAAAAATTCAATTAATCATGATTTTCGATTTAAGTTCTAAAATTACATTAGAAAGAATTCCACAGCGCTACTATAGACCCGTAGATGTGTTGGATGCAACACGTCAGTCGAGGTTCGAAAAACTACGCACGGATATTTACGAAACAGATGAAGAAGGATCCAAATCGGTGGCAAACGAAATCGCGGAAATGATCATTTCTAAGCAGAAAGACAACGATGTATGTATTCTTGGATTGCCCGGTGGATCATCGCCAATCAGAGTGTACCACGAACTTGTACGCCTGCATAAAGAGGAGGGATTGTCCTTCAGGAATGTGTATATATTTAATGTCACAGAATTTTTTCCATTAAAAAAACACGAACATTCGAATTCTAAACTGCTTCGGGAATACCTGATCGACAAGATTGACCTTCCAAAAGATAATTTTATCACACCGGAAGACGTAGAAGAAGACAATGTATTTGAATATTGTGAAAACTACGAACGAAGAATTGAGGAATTGGGAGGATTGGATTATGTACTTGTTTCTGTAGGAATTGTCGGTAATGTTGCCTACAATGAGCCGGGATCACAACCAAGCACAACAACCCGTCTTATGCTTCTTGATGACCAATCGAGAGCTGATCTTCAACAGTTTTATGTTTCTGCAGACGATGTGCCTGTAAGTGCCATCACTATGGGAATGGCCACGATTCTATCAGCTAAAAAAGTGACTCTGGTTGTTTGGGGTGAAGCAAAATCCAACATTGTAAAACAAATCATTGAGGAAAAAGCTACTGATGCAGTTCCTGCTTCTTTCCTTCAGCTTCATAAAAATGCTCACGCTGTTCTTGATTTGACTTCAGCTCAGAACCTCACACGCATCAGCCATCCCTGGTTGGTGGGTTCATGCGACTGGACAGACAAATTGATTCGCAGAGCAATTGTTTGGCTGTGTCAGAGCACCGGAAAACCGATTTTGAAGCTTACAAATAAAGATTACAACCAGCATGGATTGAATGAATTGCTTGCACTTTTTGGATCTGCTTACAATGTCAATATTAAAATTTTCAATGATTTACAACGCACTATTACAGGTTGGCCGGGTGGAAAACCAAATGCGGATGACAGTAATCGTCCTGAACGTGCACTCCCGTACCCAAAACGTGTGATGATTTTCAGTCCGCACCCTGACGATGACGTAATTTCGATGGGTGGAACGTTCCAACGCCTTGTTGAGCAAGGTCACGATGTGCACGTAGCCTATCAAACTTCAGGGAATATTGCAGTGGGTGATGATGAAGCAATTCGATACATCGCTTTAATGGGTAATGTGCTGGAGCGTTTTGATCCGTCTGACAGTGTTTTGAAAGAAAAATACAATGACATGTACAGCTTTCTGACTAAGGAAAAACAAAAAGGCGATGTAGATACAGAAGACGTTCGTTATCTGAAAGGAAGAATCCGTCGTGAAGAAGCACGTGCTGCTTGCCGATACAATTCAGTGCCGATGGAAAATGTGTATCATCTGGATTTACCATTTTACGAAACCGGAACTATCAAAAAAGGTGAAATCACTGAAAAAGACGTAAATATAACTATCGATTTACTTCAAAAAATCAAACCTCATCAGGTATTTGTAGCAGGTGACCTGGCTGATCCGCACGGAACGCACAAAGTGTGTCTGGATTCATTTTTAGCTGCGCTTTACGAACTTCGTGATGAAGAATGGATGAAAGACTGCCGCGTGTGGATGTACCGCGGAGCCTGGGCAGAGTGGGAGATTGACCACATTGAAATGGCTGTCCCGATTAGTCCGGAAGAACTTCGCAGAAAACGTAATTCCATTTTGAAACACCAGTCGCAGATGGAAAGTGCACCATTTATGGGAAATGACGAACGTCTGTTCTGGCAACGTGCTGAAGATCGTAATCAGGCATCGGCAAAGCTTTACAGCGATCTCGGTCTGGCATCCTACGAAGCAATTGAAGCTTTTGTAGAATACAAAAAATTTTAGAATATCAGACAATTATAATAGAAATCGGCCGGCATTTAGATTTGCCGGCCGATTTTTT
>CAZIRA010000230.1:0-2228 GCA_964541615.1 uncultured Paludibacter sp. | reverse complement strand
TATTAGAAATCCATGACGAAAATTTGGCGCTAATTATTCAATTGATATGTTTTGTGAAAACAGTTAATTACTCCTAAAGACATATATAATCGTTTTAGAAATAAAAAAAACGAAACTCATTTATCATGAAAAAAAAACTATCTTCTTGCCGCCATTCTCTGCCTGATAACTACGGCAGCCGCGGCACAACAAACAGAACAGGTGCAAATTCCAAACATCCGTCTTACCTCCAAGTGGCTTTATGACATCAACGGAGACGGGAAATTAGAATTTATTAACCCGGAAACAAATTTATCCCTTGCGACTGCAAAATGGACAACAATTCAGCTGCTTACATCCAATTTAATAAAAGAAAATGACGAAATAACAAGCCAACATACCGCTTTTGTTGTGTCGGCAAACTATGTTGGTTTTGTCAAAATCAGATAAATGTAATAAAATTCATTTCAAAAACTATTTAGATTCGTAAGAAACGATAAATATTAATTTTAAGTTCAATTACCATGAAAGCGTATTTTTCAAAATTAAAATCACACAAAATGGTTTTATGCATTCTCACTGTGTTGGTTTTGGGTGCAGCACAAGTTCTTAAAGCTCAACAAACTTTTTACAATCAGATTGCGATTTTTGTAGAATTAGCCGATACAAAATTCAACTATCCTATCCAACAATCTATTGAAAGACTTAATGGAGTAAACGAAACAAGTATTAGTTTTGACAATTACTTTAAACTTGCAAGTGCCGGAAAGGTAAACTTCAAAACTTATTTCCCGATGGAGGGAGATGATGTTTACATTGTAAAGTTGCCTTGGACATGGGAAGACATAACATCTGAATTCGGAGTTTATGACGATAGAAAAATTTCTAAAGCGGCAATCGAAGCTATAGTTGACAAACTTCCAACAGACGTTAATTTTGATATGGATGAAGATGGATATATCGACGCCATATCTTTTTATGTAGCATGTAACTGTATAAGACCCGGGGAGGATAACAGATGTGCATCAATGATGTTTAACTTTGCGACGAATCTCAAAAACTCTGGAATCCCTGATATAAATGGGAAAAAGGTTGGATATTCAGCATGGAATTCCTGGTCGGCTATGGGCGGTATCATTAAAGAAGATAAGTTGCAATATGATTTAGGCACTGCTGTCCATGAAACTATACATACTTTCGGTCCCTTAGATTATTACTACTTATGGAATAATACGGGAACTCTTTGTATTCCAGTTGGATCTTGGGATGTAATGGATGATGGGAATGGAGCTCCGGCATCACTGCCATCTGCCTATATTAGAGGCAAATTAGGTTGGATTGATATCCCGGAAATAACAGACGAGGGTGAATATACCTTATATCCTGCTACTTCTGGACGGAAGGATAGCGTGGCATATAAAATCTGCACAAACGCGGACCCCACCCAAAAAGAATATATTGTAGTAGAATATCGCTATAAGGGAGATGAAAGTACTTTTAGTTATAATCATCTGTATCAGTATGGAAACCTTAATGCCTTCGATGGACTTATTTATGGCTCGGGTTTGGTTATCTACAAAGTAAATACTAATTTCAACTCCAATGCCGGAGCAGCTTATGCTTATGTTTCTGGTGGTAACCAAACACAAGCACATCTATTAGCTGAATCGGAATTAATATCATTTCGCTCCGGAGGTACACCTACATCGTTTGGCGATTTTAGAGAATCCTTTTTCAGCGCTGATGTAGAACGTAGCTCATTTACTCCCAATACCGACCCTTATCCGTTTCTTGCCGATGGAACGAAAATCGAAGATATTTACATTACCAATATTTCTTCGGCAGGCGAGACTATTTCGTTTAATTTTTCACGTACTTTTATTCCTGCAGGAATTGATAATACTTTAAAAAACAATATTTCAATCTACCCTAATCCGGCAAAAGACGAGTTGAGAATTGAAAATGGCGAAATACAAATTAACCGATTAGAAATATTGGATTTGTCAGGTAAGGTGGTTTGTCAGTATGACGATTCGAAAAATAAAATCAATATTTCTGCTTTATCACGGGGAATTTATTTTGTGAAGATTGAAACAGACAATGGAGTTGTGATAAGAAAGTTTGTAAAAGAATAATCGTTTCAACGACAAGCCAATAGGCAACTTTTTATGTCATATTTTTAGAAAAAATACGGCAGAATCAAAAGCTAAAAAGCCACTGTTGTAGTTTCGGCAGACTATGTTAATTTT
>CAZIRA010000229.1:0-2262 GCA_964541615.1 uncultured Paludibacter sp. | reverse complement strand
TGTTTTTTTTGTGCTAAGTTTTAGGAGATAGTTTCAGTTCAGAAGGGCGGATTTTGAATTCGTTGTAAAACGCTCTGGAAAAAGAAGAAACGGATGAAAATCCCAGTTCAAAAGCCGTTTCATTTACGCTTATGTTTTTATCGATATCAAGGAGCATGTTGTACGCGCGATTCAGTTTTTGCGATCGGTGATATTTTGAAATCGAATATCCAAAAACATCTCTGAATAACTGGTTCAGCTCTTCCGGATTCATGCCGGAGATGTTGCAAAGAAAATCGTAATTGAATTTTTTCATCGGATAATTATCCAAATATTGCTTTACCTTAATCAGGTTTTCTTTTACTTTCACCTCACTGTTGAAATTCTCATTTTCTTCCAGTACGCCTCCATTTACCATCCGCTGGAAATAGTAAATGATCAGTTCGTTAACTTTAAGAAGTGAAAATTGGTTTTGTAGTTTCGAATCGAAAGGGCATTTTGTGATTTCACGAATACAAATCTCTTCCCTTGATTCAATGGGCAGAGTTATCACATTTCGGCTGATTTCATTCCTTTTTCTGCAACACAATTCTTTTATGTCTTGCGAAAAATCGGCCAAATATCTTCTCATCAATGACTCGTAAAACTCAACTGACAGCGAAACCTGAAAAAATTCAAACGGTTCGTCTTGAACCATGACCAGCGATTGCGAAGTAGAATTAGTGCCATCAGCCAGCAACGTATTGTCAATCAGCAGTTTTGAAACTTTTTTTTCTGTAGTAATGGTTTTCAGACCTTCAGGCGCTTTCAGGAAATAGTTGAAAAAAAAGGCATCGTCTCTTTTCCAGGCCTGATTGACATGCCATATAAAATTTTCGGTAGGTTTGCAGTAGAGATAAAGAATTGAAACTTCGCTGTTTGGCGCAATGCAACCCAAAGTCCCTTCACCGAGGAGTGGAGCTTTGAAATTGATGTAATTCGGGACGTTTGTCGGTGATTTTACATCAAATTGGTGGAATGCTAAATCTTGCAATTCTTTCATTATTCTTAAAATTAGCTTTGAAAACAGAACAGGTAGTGTGCTTTGTCTTAACATTTATTAAAAGATAATTGTTCAAAGCCGAAGTATTGATACAATTAAGTTGTCAATTGTCAAGTTTGAAATTCATATCTTCCACCTTAAGATTAATGTCTGACGGCCGGATGTTGAATTCATTGTAAAATGCCCGTGAGAAAGACGAGGTGGTGTTAAAGTTCAGCGTAAAAGCCACTTCTTTGACTGACATTTTATTTTCCAAATTGAGCAACATCGAGTAAGCCATGTTGATTTTCTTCTTGCGGTGGTATTTTGAAATTGTGTAACCGAAAATTTTCTGGAAATTGCTTTTTATTTTTGAAACATGCATGTTGTAAATCCGGCTCAGCTCGTCGATGTCCAGCTCTTTTTCAATATTATCGTCAATAAATCTTTTTATTGATACAATTTTATCCCTCTCTTTCAGCGAAATACTTTCGTTCCCCTCAATATTCAAAATCTCTTTGTTTATAATCCGGCTGAAATAATGCATCAATAGTTCATTGATTTTAAGCATGGTGAAAAACTGTTGTAATTCTGCTTTGGTAGGGCAGTTGATTATCTCCCTGATGCATCTTTCTTCCTTGAAATCAAAAGGCAGAAGGATTCCCATCCGGTTTTTTTGATAGGTGTGGTTTTGAATATAACTTTTTATTTCATCGGTTACCTTTGGGATGAGTGTGTTCATGTATTCATCGAACTGCTTTTCAGACATGGCAATTTGAAAGATTTCAAAACTCTCGTTGCCGATTAGAAGCAGTGATTTGTGTTCCGAGTTTGTGCTGTCAATCAGAAGCGTACGACTTGAAAGTGATTCCCTGGCTTCCAGATTATCGATGGAAGTTCGCATGCCGTCAGGTGCATGAAGGATGTAGTTGAACAAGACCCTGTTTTCCTGTGACTCTGTCTTTTCACTTTTCCAAAGATATGTTTTGGGAGGTGTAAGTTGGGCATAAAAAACATTAATTCCAGCTGCTGGAGAATAGTTACCTAACACTCCGTGCCCGATTTTTTGAGACTTGAAATTGTAAAACGAAGGTGTTTTTGCCGGGTAGAAAGACTCAAAATCTGAAATGGAAATCTTCAGGGGTTCAATATTCTCAAATTTCTTTTGGGATGATTGTTTGCTCATTATTTCAGATTAATCGAATAAAAAAAATGAGAAAATTCTCTTATTATGCAAAGTAAGCAGTTTTCGCTAAATGGAG
>CAZIRA010000228.1:0-2282 GCA_964541615.1 uncultured Paludibacter sp. | reverse complement strand
TTACATCTAATTCTAAAAACACGTATGAAAAATCAACGAAAACTTTGGATTGCATTTATTGCAGTCGTTGTTGTTTCATTTGCCGTTTTGCTCTATTACGGGAAAGAAATTTACCAGCAGGCGCCACCCATTCCAGATGAGGTCGTTTTGACAGACGGAACGCCTCTATTCAAAGGACAAAACATCAAGGATGGTCAAAACGTCTGGCAGAGTATTGGTGGACATTCTGTAGGTACTGTTTGGGGGCACGGAGCTTATGTAGCGCCGGACTGGACGGCTGACTGGCTACACAGAGAAGCGCAGTTTATCCTGAACAAGTATTCTCAAAGTGACTTTGGTACTTCGTTTGACAGCCTGCAAAATGAACAGAAAGCAGCACTCGAGGCAAGGCTTCAGGCTGAATTGCGGAAAAACACTTACGATCCCGCAACAAAAAAACTAACAATTTCGCCTCTCCGCTACGAAGCTTACAACTATCTAAGCGGCTATTACACAAGTATTTTTACAGATGATCCGGCCATGGACCAAACTCGTGACGATTATGCAATCCCTGCAAACTCCATCAAGGATGCACAGCGCATGAACGATATGGTTTCGTTTTTCTTCTGGGCTTCCTGGGCTTGCGTAACCGAACGACCCGGACAGGATATAACTTACACACATAACTGGCCGCCTGATACTCAAATTGGTAATAAACCGACCGGAAGTCTGGTGGTTTGGACTGGTTTCAGTATCATCATGCTTCTACTGGGTATCGGAATATTGATTTTTTATAATGTGAGCCAGAGAAGGGAGGAGGAAATTGCCATTCCGCACGAAGACCCACTGATGCAGCAAAACATCACGCCTTCCATGCGGGCAGTGAAAAAATATTTCATCGTTGTAAATCTCCTTATTCTGGTCCAAATTCTCATGGGGGTAATTACGGCCCACTATGGAGTTGAAGGCCAGGGATTCTACGGAATTCCACTTGTGGATATTCTTCCATACAGCATTTCCCGAACCTGGCACGTACAAATCGCCATATTCTGGATTGCCACTGCCTGGCTTGCAACAGGACTTTACATTGCACCATCGCTTTCGGGAAAAGATCCGAAATTCCAGAAATTGGGAGTCAATTTCCTGTTTATTGCTTTGCTGATAATCGTTGCCGGTTCATTGTTTGGTCAGTGGATGGGTGTTATGCAAAAATTAGGTCTTATCGAAAACTTCTGGTTTGGTCACCAAGGTTATGAATATGTGGAACTCGGCCGTTTTTGGCAATTATTCCTCTTTACAGGACTGATAATCTGGCTGGTTTTGATGGCAAGACCTATCATTCCGGTTATTCGTCAGAAAAACAACGAACGCCAACTGCTGATACTATTCATCATCTCCTGCGCTGCCATAGCCTTGTTCTACGGTGCCGGACTGATGTGGGGACGCCAAACCAACCTTGCTATTGCCACGTATTGGCGCTGGTGGGTAGTGCATCTCTGGGTTGAAGGTTTCTTTGAGGTATTTGCTACCGTGGTTGCTGCATTCCTTTTCTTACGAATGGGATTGATCCGTGCAGTCACCGCTACTTCAAGCGTACTTTTCGCCACAGTTATCTTCTTGACCGGAGGTATTTTGGGAACATTCCACCACCTGTACTTCACCGGAACCCCAACAGCCGTAATGGCGATTGGTGCTACGTTTAGCGCTTTGGAAGTGGTTCCGTTGGTATTGATTGGATTTGAAGCTTATCACAATTACAGATTAAGCAAGGAAAAAGAGTGGCTGTCAAATTACAAATGGCCAATATATTACCTGCTTTCGGTTTCATTCTGGAACTTCTTGGGAGCAGGTATTTTTGGATTCCTGATCAATCCGCCGATTGCACTATATTACATCCAGGGATTGAACACCACCCCACTCCACGGTCACACGGCATTGTTTGGTGTGTATGGAATGTTGGGAATCGGGTTGATGCTTTTTGTACTTCGCAATCTGTACGGTCATATCAAATGGAACGACAAAATGATGTCTATCACTTTCTGGAGTATTAACGTAGGGCTGTTATTAATGGCGCTTCTGAGTTTGCTACCGGTTGGATTCTTCCAAATGCTTGCAAGCGTAAACGAAGGAATGTGGTTTGCACGTTCTCCGGAATTAATGCAACAACCTCACATGGTCGTATTCAAATGGCTTCGTGTAGTGGGTGATACGATATTTGCCGTTGGTGCAGTTGTATTAGCATACTTTGTATTCTTGCTTTCGATTAAAAAATCGAGATAGATTGATAGTATTGAGTATTGAGT
>CAZIRA010000227.1:0-2352 GCA_964541615.1 uncultured Paludibacter sp. | reverse complement strand
CCGCGTACCCGCAAAATGATTGAACAAAAAGGCATTCAATTTCACAAGAATGTACAACTGATGAAACCAATGGGACTAAGCGATTATAATAAATTACAGATTAATGCTTTTGCGGTTCTATCTGACAGCGGAACAATATCAGAGGAGTCTTCCATCCTGAATTTCAAGGCACTTAATATCCGCGAAGCTCACGAGCGTCCGGAAGCGATGGAAGAAGCCAGCGTAATGATGACAGGACTGAATCCCGAGCGGGTTTTGCAGGGGTTGGTACAGTTGCAATATCAGGACTCCGGCGAAAAGCGAAACTTCCGTCAGGTTGCTGACTACAGCATGCCGAATGTAAGCGATAAAGTGGTGAGGATTATACTTTCTTATACGGACTATATCAGAAGGGTGGTTTGGAATGCGTAAAATTTTAATCCATAGTTTAGTTTTCAGTCCGGATAGCGTTTCAACCGCATATCTTTATAATGACATTGCACTCAAGTTTCAAAAAGAGGGCTATGAAGTAGTGGTTTTTACTACCACACCACAGTATAATATTATTGAAAGTGAATTGAAAAAACAGCCCTTGAAAAGGCGGTTTTTCGGATTATTTTATGAAAGCAATTTTCATGGCATTAGAGTAAAGCATGTTTATCAGAAGAAGTTTAAAAGCACCTATCTGCGCATGTTAGGATTTATCTACTGGCATTTAGTGACGTTTTTTATGGGAATTTTCGAAAACAACATTGATGTAATACTTTCACCGTCACCGCCATTGTCCATTGGTTTTATAAATATTCTTATTGGAAAAATAAAAGGAGCTAAAGTAATTTATAACATACAGGAAATATATCCTGATTTGCTGATTGAAAGTGGTTTTAAATCAAAACCAATGATCTATATCCTGAAAAAGCTGGAGCGGTATATTTACAAACATTCTGATGCCGGAATAACAATTGACAAAGTATTTTATGACACAATTTCTCTTAGATATCATGATCAATCCAGACTTTACATCATCCCAAACTTTGTAGATACCGATTTATTTAAACCGATTGAAAAAAATAATTTACAACTGGACGAGAAGCTTTTCCCGAAAACGGATACTATGAAGTTGATGTATGCCGGTAATTTAGGGATCGCCCAAGACTGGGAGATATTGGTACAGCTGGCTGAAAACACTAAAGAACAGAATATTGAATATTTCATTATCGGCGAAGGAGCAATGAAATCATTTTTATCAAAAGAAAAAGCAAAATTGAAGTTGGATAAGCTTCACATTCTACCTTATCAAAAAAGAGAACTGATGCCTCAATTGATTGCATATTCTGATTTACAACTAATATTCATGACTCCGGAAATGGATAAAAATGGTTTACCTTCAAAAGTTTACACAATAATGTCTTGCCAAAAACCTTTGTTGGTATCTTCAGGAGAAAACACACCAATTGTAAATTTCCTGAAAGACCTGAAATGTGCCAAGATTGTTTCTCAATCAAATATATCTGAAAGAGTTACAGAGATGACTCAATTTATCAGGGAATTAACGCCCTTTGAACTAATAGAAATGGGGAAACATGGAGTTGAAATAATTAACAAAAAATACTCAAAAGAGCTAATAACAGGAGAATACATTAAGCTTGTAAATGATTTAATGCAAGAAAAAACATAAACATTTATGTCCAATAAAAAAGTCTTTGTCTCCGGCAGCTACGACATGCTTCACAGCGGGCATGTGGCGTTTTTTCAGGAAGCGGCTTCATACGGCGATTTGTATGTGGGTGTCGGTTCGGATAAAACCATAGCCGAACTGAAAGCGAGAAGAACGGTAAATTCAGACGCCGAAAGACTCTACATGGTCAACGCTTTGAAAGTGGTAAAAGAGGCATGGATAAATTCGGGCAGCGGCATTTTAGACTTTGAAAAAGAGCTGAGAGAGATTAAACCCGATATTTTCTTTGTCAATACCGACGGCCATTCTCCGGTAAAAGCGCAGCTTTGCGATGAACTTGGCATAAAATATATTGTAAGCGAAAGAATACCGCACGGAAACCTGCCTTCGAGATCCACAACTGCATTGAGGCAGGTCTGCAATATTCCGTACCGTGTAGATTTAGCAGGAGGATGGCTTGACCAGACCTATGTAAGCAAATACCACTCCGGGGCAGTCATTACCATCTGCATTGAGCCGGATTTTGAGTTCAACGACCGCAGCGGTATGGCTACAAGCAGCAGAAATAAAGCCATCGAACTTTGGCAGACCGACATCCCCGAAGGCGACAGCGAAAAACTGGCCCGGACGTTGTTTTGTTTCGAAAATCCTCCCGGTACCAAATACGTGAGCGGTTCGCAGGATTCGTTGGGAAT
>CAZIRA010000226.1:0-2390 GCA_964541615.1 uncultured Paludibacter sp. | reverse complement strand
CTTAAATCGGTGGTGTTGTCAATGTATTGTCTGCCAACGAATGTCGAGTACAACGCTGTTTCAAAACCATTGATACCGTAGCTGAAAATGCTGTTTGCCACTGCGCTTGGCGAATACGAAATGTCGGTCGTTTTGAAGAAATTTTCTTTTAGCTCAATCCAATGCCAATCCGCATCATACACATCCACATATTCCGTAAAATTACGGATAATATTTTGGCTTAAATTCAAATTTCCATCCCAACGCAGACCATCCACAATTTTCACACCTGCCATCAATTCAATTCCAGCACGGTAACTTTCCGGAATATTTGTGGTCAATGCTTCGCCGATTTCACTCAATTTTCCGGTCAAAATCAGCTGGTTTTTGTACGACATATAATAGGCATTGGCACCGACACTAAGATTACTCGACAAATATTTGTAGCCTAATTCAGTGTCATAAAGTGTCTCGTGAGTAGGGAATTCATTCGGACCCGCATCGGTATAATTATTCCGATTCGGCTCACGATTGGCGATGGCAAATGATGCAAAAACACTATTTGAACGGTCAAATTGATAGTTCAAACCGAATTTCGGATTGAAAAAATTGAACGGATGACGCTGGGTAATATCTTGTAATTTCCCCGTACTATCATCAAAATTATCGTTAATTCCTTTCATATTGTGCACAATATTACGGTACTGTAAGTCGGCATACGCACTCAAATTATCCGTAATCAAGTAGTTAGCTTTTGCGTAAATATTAAAATCTGTTTTTGTCGATGCATTGAAATAATAGCGATGATTTACATCGGCTTTGTTCGGAAATTGAATCCATTTCACAAAACCATAGTGATCGCCAAAATATTTATTCCCACCACCGCCAAAGGTAAGTGCCAATTTTTCCAACTTATAATTTGCTGAGAAAATCGCACCGGCAAAATGATTATCTAACCATTTTTGACGTACCAAATCCGTCTTAGAAAGCGTGACGCCTTCCACCACAGCCGGCGTTAAATCGTATTCTTTGTACTTTCTGCCCTCTTTATAATCTTCGTAAAATCCAATTCCGCGCGTGTAATGAAGTGCCGCGTTGATGTTCAATTTTGGATTAAGGGAATGCACAAAGTGAAGTTGATAATGCGTTTGATTGTAATTATCGGTTTGGTCAAAATATTTTGTACTGCCGTCCGCAGCCTTGTAAATGCCCAATTCATTATAAGAACGGGAATATTTACTCGGATCGCTCGCCACCAAATCCAAATCTACGCCGTTCCAAGCCTGGTGCGTTTTTTGATTTCCGCCGAAAGTCACCAATTTCAACATCGTATTTTCGCCGTAATAACCTGCCGAAGCAAAATACGATTTCATATCCACGTACGCACGGTCAATAAAGCCGTCCGAAACTAATTTCGAAAGCCGCGCATCCACGGCAAAACCGTTAATCAATCCTGTTCCGGCTTTTACTACATTTTTCATCGTCCCAAACGAGCCGATTGACGTTCCTAATTCAGCATAAGCACTCGGATTCAGCGTTTCGGTCTGCATATTTACGCTGGCGCCAAATGCCGCAGCACCATTGGTGGATGTTCCCACACCGCGTTGTACCTGCACCGAATTGAGCGATGACGCAAAATCAGGCATATTTACCAAAAAAACGCCGTGCGATTCACTGTCATTGAGTGGAACTCCGTTGACGGTTACGTTGATTCGGTTGGCGTCCGTTCCACGAATTCGGAATCCGGTATATCCAATTCCCGTTCCGGCATCCGAAGTTACGATCATCGAAGGCGTCAACGACAAAAGATACGGCAAATCTTGTCCGAGATTTCGCTCGTCGATTTTCTCTTTCGAGACATTGGTGTAAGCCACCGGCGAACGTTCGTCTGCACGAATTGCCGACACCACAATTTCATCCAACGAAATGCTGTGGTTTTCCATTTTCAGCTCAGCGGATTTTCCGGTTTGGACAATTTGCTCTACGTTTTCATAGCCGACATAGCGTGCAAGAACGGTGTAGGCGTAATCAGTCAGGTTATTGAACTCAAATTCGCCCTGTCGATTTGTGACTGCATTTTGGTTGGTTTGCTTCAAAGTAACCGTCGCGCCAATCAAGGCTTCGTTGTTTTCATCGATTACTTTTCCACGAATGGAATTTTGTGCTGACACGGCAAATACGCTCAATATCAGCAAGGTGAAAAGACTTAACTTTCTCATTTTAGAATTTTTTAAAGCCCCCTGAATTTATTCAGAAAGCGAGTTAATAAATAATGAATGAGAGAGCCTAAAATACGGATTGTACGTGAGAAATGGATAAACTTCGTTCCCTTCCCGGAATTACCCGCGCAGGTTCAAAGGGTATGATCTCAGCCCGAAATATTAAGGCACCCCAATTTTTAAATTAGAAAT
>CAZIRA010000225.1:0-2428 GCA_964541615.1 uncultured Paludibacter sp. | reverse complement strand
TAAAAGTAATTATTCTTTCGATGAATAACGATGGGAAAATCGTTTCTAATCTCATAAAAAATGCCGGGTTGAGAGGTTTTTTATCCAAATCAGTAAACAAAACAGAACTTCTTAAGGCTATTACGCTCGTTGACGCGGGCGAAACTTATTTCCCGGTGGATATTTTGACGGAAGTCAGAGCTTACGAAAAGCAGGCGCGTGAAGGTCAGTTACTTTCACTTACCGATAGAGAAATAGAAATTATCAAAATGATAGACAAAGGGCTGTCAAACAAGGAAATAGCAAGCCACCTTTTTATAAGCGACCAAACCGTATCTACACACAGAAAGAATATTTTCAGAAAAACCGGAACACGGAATGTCCCCAACTTACTGAATCTCGTGAAAAAATATCAGATAATTTGAGCCAAATCTCACATTTTTTTTGCTGTAAACTGTGAGTATCGGATTTTTCAGTATTTTTTCAGAAAGTATAGCCGAAAGTTAAATATGCCCACGAAAGCATACTTAGCCCGCTTGAGTCATGTGTTAGCACGGATGGTGAAGTGCCTAATCGGAATAAAAAACCTTTGGGACCTTCGTAGCGGTAGCCGATTCTTGGAGAAAAGTAGAATTCTTTTTCTTCACCAAAAAACACGGATGGGGTAATACCGATTTCCAGATTATGCGTTTTGCCGAGAAGATAGTTCAAATGAAGACCGGCTAAAAGAGAAGCGTCTTTGGTGGGAGGAATGAGCATTAAGCCACCACCTAATCCGAGCCGATGATTGTCGGCCAGTGAAATCCGGTGTTCGTAATTCAGTGAATACCAGAATGCCCAGCCGCCTAATTCAATGTAGGTGGCATTTTTTCTGTTCCAATCGGTTTTTGATTGTGCTGTAAGACTGCTGAAAAGAAACGTTGAGATACATATGATTAGACAGTTTTTTTTCATGATGATGAATTTTGCGGGTTATTCGTTTCTTATATGATGGTTTTTTACCCCAAAACGCTGCAACAGCCGAAGTTAAAAAAGTGTAAAATTACAAATCGAGCAATCCTTCGGGCAATTTCATACTGATTGTTTTTCTGTCGTGGTCAATTTCTGTGATGAATTCATCGGCAATCGGGATAAGCACTTCGCCGGATTCGGTTTCTACAACAAACAGTGCGTTTGCCGTGCTGTCGTCAACTGCTGTAATTCTGCCGATGCTTCCTTTCTGGTTTTCGATTATTTCAAAACCCACGAAATATTCCGTTTCAAATTCTGTGTCTTCCATTTCATCCAAAAACATATTGGGCAAATAAATGGTCAGCCCCACATACTCGCGTGCCTGCTCTTCGCTGTCGATCCGTTCCAGCTTGAGCAGTCCGGTGGTATCGGTTTTCATACGTACATGTTCAAGGTAGAAAGGTACGAGCAGACCTTCCGGTTCGAGTACAATGAACGGCACATCTACCTCATCGAGTATGGATGATGTGGTTGTAAATGACAATTCACCTTTCAGCCCGTGCGCTCTGGTGATTTGTCCGATCGGGAATATTTCTTCTTTTAGAATCATGATTCTGATTGTAAATTATGCAACAAAAACAGTGAAATACGCTCAAAACAGCTTCATTCAAGAATAAAAAAAAGATAAGAACAAGAAATGAAAATACAGAAATAATTCTTTTACATTACTTATGTCTTATTGTCATATAAAAAAAAGTCCCCCTTCAGGGGGATTTAGGGGGCTTTTCTTTACTTTGCAGTCCAGAAACAACGAACAGGAGAAACGATCAATTCTTCTTTTTTCAACTGATTCATGGCTTTGTCCACTTCTTTGCGGTCGAGTCCGGTGAGTTCTACTATTTTTCCGGCATTTACAGGCGCATCTGCTTTTTTGATGGCGTCCAGTACTTTTTCTTTTGCTTCCATAGTTTACTGTAGAAAATTAAATTTATAGATGAAAAATAATTTTAATGAGAGTTGAATTGCTCGTTGATTTTGGCTGCAATGGCTGCCATTTCGTCCGAATCAAGTTTCAGTTTCGGATTAGCGATGTTCATCTCGCTCTCTTTGTTGATAGGGATGAGGTGAACGTGTGTGTGTGGTACTTCCATGCCCATCACGGCAATAGCAATTCTTTTGCAGGGAATCGATTTTTCGATGGCTATGGCAACTTGTCTTGAAAACTGCATCAAACCTGTATAAGTCTCATCATCCAGACGGAAAATATAATCTTCCTCCGTATTCCTTGGTATGACCAGCGTGTGTCCTTTTGTCATCGGATTGATGTCCAGAAAAGCATAAAAGTCTTCATTTTCAGCTACTTTGTAGCTGGGAATTTCGCCTTTTGCAATTTTTGTGAATAGGGTCATAGTGTGGTGATTAGTTAAATAGTAAATGGTTAAATAGTAAAGTAGCCTGAAGAAAGAATTTCTAAAATAAATGTATTTCTGGAAATTTT
>CAZIRA010000224.1:0-2481 GCA_964541615.1 uncultured Paludibacter sp. | reverse complement strand
GAAGCTTTGGGAAAAGCGAGATACGCTTGACGATATCACTTCCATAAAATCCTACCTCTACACTGCTGTACGCAATAATTGCCTGATGGTTCTTCGTTCGAAGAAAGAATTTGACGATGTCGAAGAATTACAAATCACCGATGGAAATTCCGAAGAAGATCGCATTGCCAGAGCGGAATTAGAAGCTCAACTCTGGCAATTAATTGACGAACTACCTGAAAAACGGCGGGAAATTTTTCTGATGGCGAAACGCGACGGACTTTCATACAAAGAAATAGCCGAAGAAACCGGATTGACCGTAAAAACGGTTGAAAATCACGTAACGAGGGCATTGAAATCGCTTCGAAAGAAGAACTTGGGGCTGTATTTGTACTTTTTTGTGTGATTTATTATAAAACCATTGACAAGTCTTTACAGACATTGTCAAGGTGTAGAATATAGCCAAGAGCAGACCCTGACAATGTCCGCCGGACTTGTCAGTGGTTAAATTGAAAAATATTTTCAAAAAAATCTTTCACATCTGTGAGGGATTTTTTTGTTTTTGCATCTTAGGGATAAAATGAAATCAAATTAAACAAAATCATCAGACAAAAAATCATGAATTCACTTAAAAAACTCGGATTATTTATTCTGTTGGCAGTACTTTTGGCTTCGTGCGAAAAAGAAGAAACTATTACTCTTTTTGAACTTGAAAACGAAGTTATTACTATGGAAACGGGTGAAATAAAGGAAATTAAGATTACTAAATTCTATCCGCTGGAACCAAAAAGTTACGAGATGGAGTTAGTTTCTAAAAATCCGGATATCGTAACTGTTGAAAATGGTAAATTGAAGGCTTTACAATTAGGGGAGGCACGTATAGATGTAAGGGTTAAAACTGTAATCGTCAGTTGTTTTGTACATGTAACAAGTATTAACGACCCGAAATATGATATTTATCTTGCCGGAGGCGGAATTAATAATAACGCCATGTATGTTAAAAATGGAGTTGCTTACGATTTATCGCCGGATAAACCTCAAAGCGATGTAAGCTATGCCACTTGTATTGATGTACAAGGAGAGGATGTTTTTGTAGGTGGAAATGAAAGAATAGATGATAAAAGCATTGCGGTACTATGGAAAAATGGAGTGAAAACGATTATTTCTAATGACGATAATTACAGTAGGATAACAGACTTAGTTGTTAGTAATAATAATGTTTATGTTATTGGTTATGAGACTTTTCAGTCATATCGCGACATAGCATTTCTTTGGATTAACGGAGATAAAAAATATTTGTCGGAGAGCTGGACTTTTTCAGTGCCTTATGCTTTGGCGATAAAAGGTAATGATATATATGTCGCAGGTGTTTATAGAGACTATAATGATAGCTGGAACAAGAAAGCTGTTTATTGGAAAAATGACCAAATACATATTCTATCCACCAGTGAAAATGCGGAAGCAAATGATATTTTCCTGTCGGGTAATGATATTTACATTTGTGGATATAATGAAGAGAATGGGGTCAGAGTAGCCACGCTTTGGAAAAACGGAGTTGCTCAAAAACTTTCCGATGGAAATACAAATTCAACTGCTGATGCGGTCAGCCTCGTAGGCGATGATGTCTATGTAGCAGGTTACGAAGAAATTAAAAAAAATCATCCAATTCCTGTGATTTGGAAAAATGGTGTAAAGCAGATAATCTCAAACGGCATGCTACACGGCTATAAAGTCAATCTTAAAACATTTGAGAATGACATCTTCATCTCGGCTGATATGTTTTACGAACCTGATATTTACCTGAGAAACAATCAGCCAATCACGCTTTTTCAAAGTCCTTTTCGCAGAATAACCGACTATAAATTTGTTCCAAAAACCAATTAAAAAACTATCAATATGAAAATCAAAACTGTATCAATTATTTTTGCAACACTATTCGTTTTTTCCGCAACCTCGTTCAGCCAAAATTTTGGCGACCGATTAGACTTTCGGGTGGGTGCGGGTGTATCACTTCAAGGCACGGGCGACATGACCATGCTCAACTATGAAAATGAGTTGAACTGCACGATGAACCGCTATTTTACCTTGGCCGGCTCGGTTAATTTTGGCAGAAGCATCAACGGCGTTTTTGGAGATGGCTCATCTTCACAAGGCAATATTATGCTGTTCTTTTCGCCTTTCAAAAACACACGCAGGTTCGATTTCCGTTTTGGACCCGGATTAGGCTTCCAAAAATACAGCTATTCCTACCAAGAATGGGCGAGGTATGAAAATGGAGTTTTGGTGGATGAGCGATTTTCTGTTAATAAAGTACGCTCGTTTGGTCCAAGTCTCACTTTTGAAGGAACTTATATGTTGAATGACCTCTACATGCTAGGGGCAAAAATTTACACAAAACCCTTCTTCGATGACAATATCGACAGTGGAATAATGATAAAATTCGGTAGAAGATTGTAAGTTCTATTTTTATCTGTAATTATGAATCCACCAATTTTTTGATCT
>CAZIRA010000223.1:0-2581 GCA_964541615.1 uncultured Paludibacter sp. | reverse complement strand
TTTTAAAGTTCAAAATTGCGGGAGCTATTAGCAATTCCCGATAGTCGTTTTTTGCTTTTTGAAGTTTACCGGAGCTACTTCATCGGCACTTCCATCAGCAGAATTTCTGCCTCCTGTGTCAGCGCTTTCACCGAAAATTTATCCAAATCCCAAATTCCATAACCATCGCGGGTTTCCAGTTTTTGCCCGTCAATTTCAAATTCGCCGCTCAAAACAAAAGCGTACACTCCGTTTCCGGTCATTTTAACATCATAATTCAGAGAGAAATCTTTGTCAAACTGTCCCAAATGGAACCATGCATCCTGATGCACCCAAACTCCTTCGTCATCGGCATTAGGTGAAACTACCTGTTGAAATTTATTTCTACGGTCGTTTGTGTCAAGCGTCATTTGGTCGTATCGTGGTGTAACGCCTTTCTTATTTGGGAAAACCCAAATCTGGAGAAATTTCACCTGCCGGTCTTTATTATGGTTGTACTCGCTGTGATAAACTCCCGTTCCGGCACTCATCACCTGCACATCGCCGTGCTTAATTATCGCAACATTTCCCATGCTGTCTTTGTGCTCCAAATCGCCTTCCAGCGGAATACTGACAATTTCCATATCGTTGTGCGGATGCGTACCGAAACCCTGTCCGGCTTGCACGGTATCGTCATTCAGCACCCGCAACATTCCGAAATGGACCCGCTCGGGATTGTGATAACCGGCAAAACTGAACGTGTGGAATGAATTGAGCCAACCGTGATTGGCGTGTCCGCGAGAATTTGCTTTGTGCAAAATAGTTTTTGTCATTTTATATCTCCTTGTATTTTAGATTTTTATTATTTTACGTGTTTATGAGCAAAACAACTGTAAAGTACTTAAAGTTGACAAGCAAAAATTGATAATGGATAAGGAAAATTGATAAAAAAAAACTGATACCCGAATAGATATCAGCCATTAAATTGAATTTTCAATTGTACTAAAACCTTTTTCCAATAGAAATTCCTGCACGAGGATATGCATCAAACATTGTATCACCGAAAATTCGTCCGGCTCCAGCGGAAATATCCCCTACCCAATTGTTTTTTGTAAGAAACTTATATCCAATTGAAACTCCTACTCCGAGATTCATTTCATTCACCAAAGTGATTTTGGGATTTTCATATCCGTAAGTATACTCTCTTTTTTCGAATTTCTCGATTATAATTCCGAAACTTCCTTCAATAAAAAATCCTGCATTGAGTTCCTCTCCAAAATAAAGCCGACCGTAAGGAATAAAACCGGCTCTCAGCGCCATATCCTGATATTCTTCAGCTCCAATTTGCACAGCCAGTCCCAATCCAAAATTATCTTCGATAAAGTATTCGTAATTAATCTCAGGAATTCCGAGCACTGAGGTAAGTAGGTTTACCCTGATTTCATTACGGGGGTAGTTGAATGTTGAGCTGTTTGTTTGTGAAAACCCAACAAAACTAACCAGCAAAAACAGGGATAAGAAAATTAGTTTATTTTTCATAATCAGGTATTTAAGTAAATATTTTTGTATTAAAATCTTTTTCCAATGCTGATTCCTACTCGGGGATAAACTGCAAAATCATTCTTCCCGAAAACCCGCCCAATACCAAGTTGCAATTCACCGATCCAATTATTTCTTGTCAATAATTTGTACCCTGTCCCTACTCCTATTCCAAAATCAACATCAGTTTCTTCGTTACTTATGCCATCATAATTGCCGTAATTATCGAATAATGGCGTATCATCTGAATAAAACACCAACCCCGTATTTCCTTCAATAAAAAAGCCCGCATTTGGATCTCGGCTAAAATATAATCTTCCATACGGCAAAATCAGTCCTCGTAGATCCCAATCTCCTTTTTCGAGCATAGAGATACTTCCTGTCAATCCCACACCAAAATTATCTTCTACAAAATATTCATAATCAAACGTAAGAAGTCCTATCACGGACATCAAAAGGTTGGCTCGAATTTCATTTCTTGGAAAATAGGACGATTCGTTCGTATAGCTGCTATTAGAAATGCGCTGTACGGTGTTTTGTGCCTGAAGTGAAACTCCTGAAACAATCAACACGAAAAGTGCAAATATGTACTTATTCATAATTAGTATTATTGTTAAAAAATGTGTTTTATCCCGAAACAAATGTAGTAAATCATTTTTGTGGAAACAAACTATTCATCGACTTTTTTACTTTTTTCCAGCACTTAGCTCGATTGTCTGTCAGATTAAAATTTTTGGTAAGAAATGGATTTTCTGAGAAATTTTAGTTTCGGAAATAAGACACTAAAGCTTCAAGGAAGAACTTTGTTCTTCTGCTTTGGCTATTTAAACGTAATATATTGATTATATGATATATAAATCAATTTTACATTTTCAACAAACTATTTTATACAATATTTTTTGCATATTTTATAAATATTTATTTATACATCCATTGTCAATTCAGTTAAACTTCTATCTTTGTAAAAAAATTTCAAACATTATAAAAACCTTTTATTTATGCAAAACCAAAAGAAAAACGTTATTATCATGGGCGCCGCAGGCCGTGATTTCCACAATTTCAACACCTATTTCCGTGACAATGA
>CAZIRA010000222.1:0-2616 GCA_964541615.1 uncultured Paludibacter sp. | reverse complement strand
AACTTAATCAACCAATCAACTACTCACCATTTTTGTAACACATATTAAATTTTGCCTTGTAATGAGGATTTTAGCTTCAATGTTTCAGAAATGTTATATCTTTGTTACAGAAAAGTTACAAATAAATTTCAAAAGTATTGCGCTAAAAATATTTTAACCATGAAAAGAATTATGTATATGTTGATGATGTGTGTAATCGCACTCTCAGCTGCTGCTCAATCCAGCTCCGCCGGCAGTATTGTAGAAAAAGACGGAGTATATTTCACTGATGCCACACAAACTCAGCTTTACTCGGGCGAGTACCGAGAATATTACGATAACGGATCCCTGAAACTGGAAATGCAGATCAAAAACGGTTCTCCCGAAGGAACGTACGTAGTTTATTTTGACAACAACAAACCAAAAGAAATCCGCTCCTATAAAAACGGTCAGTTTCACGGAGTTTGGCGTTCGTACAACGTCGATGGACTGCTGATTTCAGAAGCAGAGTACAAAAACGACAAAAAACACGGTCTGTGGAGAATTTGGGATGAAAAAGGCGTTTTGCGTTACGAAATGCACTACAACAACGGCAATAAAACCGGAGTTTGGAAAATGTGGAACGAAAATTCAAAAATTACCGGAGAGAAAAAATACTCTTTCGGTTAACAAAACAACATAAATTATTATCAAAAAGGCATCGGAAGATGTCTTTTTTGATTTTATCTAAACTCTAAAGCCGAAAATTTGTTTTTTATGTACCAAAAACAGAAAAAGTGACAAGCAGAAGAAAACTTTACAAAAAGCAGATTACAGAATTTCGTCAGATAGCATCTGACGTTTACGTACTTTCGTTTCCTGGAGATTTTGAATTTACTGCCGGGCAGGTCGTAGCCATCGATGTGGTATCGGAAGGTGTGCCCCGGCTGTACAGCATTGCGAGTGGTGAAAAAGATGAAAATGTCGATATCCTTTTTGATGAAAAATCTGATGGAAAACTTACACCATTTCTTTCTAAGATGAATGTGGGTGATATTATTTATGTTTCGGAGCCTTTCGGTTCATTTCATTGCGATGCGGGTGACGGTTGGTTTATTGCATCGGGAACGGGCGTTGCACCTTTCGTGTCGATGATTCGCTCAGGGATGAACGATGGAAAAACCCTTATTCACGGGGGCCGGTACGATGAAAATTTTTATTTTTCAGAATTGATTGAAAATGTGCTTGGAGAAAATTATATCCGCTGTGCCTCGCAGGAGCTATTTACAAAATATTATCCAGGCCGATTGACAAAGTGGCTCAGAGAACAACCCGTTTTCTCAAAAGAAATAAAATATTACCTTTGCGGAAGTGCAGAAATGGTGGTGGAAGTGCGTGATTTTCTGATCAGCAAAGAAATTCCATTTCAGAATATTATTTCAGAAACTTATTTTTAGGGCGTCAGACATTCCTGTCCAACAAAACTGACAAGAATGTCCGTTGCCCTGAGTGTTTGTACCTCTAAAAATATACTTTTATGATAAACAAACAAAACATATTCGGACTTTCGGCAGAGCAACTGAAAGCTATTACGTTAGAATTTGGATTGCCTAAGTTCACGTCTGCGCAGATTTCTGACTGGCTGTATAAAAAACATGTGCAGTCCATCGACGAAATGACTAATTTGTCCAGGAATGCCCGCCAGCTTCTGAATGAGAAATATTTCGTCGGACTCATACCGCCTTCCAAAGTGCAGGAATCAGTTGACGGCACCAAAAAATACCTGTACCCAACCAGCCAGGCCGGTAAATTCATCGAAGCAGCTTATATTCCTGATGAAGAGCGTGCTACACTTTGTGTTTCTACACAGATTGGTTGTAAAATGGGATGTTTGTTCTGCATGACCGGCAAGCAGGGATTTCAGGGAAATCTTTCTGCCGGAGAAATTGTGAATCAGATTCAGTCATTACCTGAGTTTGAGAAACTCACCAACATCGTGTATATGGGAATGGGCGAACCGCTCGATAACGTGGAAGCGGTTCTCCAAAGCCTCGACATTCTTACCTCCGACTGGGGTTACAGTTGGAGCCCGAAACGGATCACAGTTTCTACCATCGGAATTATTCCCGCTATGCTCACATTTTTGGAAAAAAGCAATGCACACTTGGCGGTGAGCCTTCACTCGCCTTTTGATAATGAGAGACAGAAACTCATGCCTATTCAGAATGTATATCCCATCACAAAAGTGGTTGATGAAATCAGAAAATGGGATTTAGGGCGTCAAAGAAGGGTTTCTTTTGAGTACATCATGTTCAAAGGAATAAATGACACACCTCGTCACGTCAAAGAAATGGTGCGCTTGCTGAACGGAATCAAGTGCCGAATTAATTTAATCCGATTCCACGCTATTCCGGATACGGCTTTGGAAGGAACATCCTACGAAGATATGGTAGAATTCCAAAATATGCTCAAAGCACGCGGCATGACCGTGACCATTCGCGCATCTCGCGGAGAAGATATTTATGCGGCATGCGGTATGCTTTCCACGAAAGAATTGGTAAAAAAGAGGGAAGAAGAGTTGGATTATTAAAGCCCGCTAATCCCCCAAGGGGGACTTTAGTGAGTGTAAAGTGTCAAATTTTCATTAAAATTTCAAGA
>CAZIRA010000221.1:0-2680 GCA_964541615.1 uncultured Paludibacter sp. | reverse complement strand
ATTTGGTTGGTATCTCTTTTTTATCAGATTAATATGTTTTTACCTTTATGTAGTGAAAAAAAGAAATGAAATTATCATCATTCTAAATGGCTGGATGCCACATCTGATTGCTTTTTATTCTACTGTTTTTTCTCTGCACATAAGCATTATCAGCCTATAATGCCCGATGATTTTTTCCGGGAATAGGTTGCAGCAAAAATGCCCTGCGGATACTCTGATGGTGAAAAATAATTCTTAACCAATGCTTGTCCAACTCCTCAGAAAAGGGATGACCTGGAAAAGAAATTCATCCGGTTTTTCAATTATTTTATGATAGTTGGTAAACTATTTATAAGTATTATTGTTTATTTGTTACTGAAACATCAAAATTAATATCAGTTTATAAATTAAAAAGTGTGTGAAAAAGAGTGGAATAAGTGACCGGAAGCAATTGTTTTTTTAAGCACAAGATAAATAATTAACGCACTTGCCATGAATTCAATTTTTCAAATCAAAATATTTCGATGGTATAAATTCAATAAAAACATTCAGACGTATGAAAACAATTAAATGCTCCTTATGCCGGATTTATTCGGTCATGCTGTTAATATCCATTGGAATTGCCGCATCGGCACAAGACCAGCTTCGTCCCGGTACTCCCATTGGCGGAATTGTAGTGAAAGGCGGGAGAAATCCCGGTGGCTCAATGCTGTTGTCCTTCAACGGCGGTACAACCTTACCGGGCTCCAATCTGGAAAACAGCGATATCCTCGGAAATGGCTGGAATGTGAATGGCAATCTTTATGTGCCATTCTGGTACAGAAAAACAGCCGGTTTGTTTCATACAAGCATCGGGATGAATGTGGGATTCAGTTATTTTCAACTAAAAAACCTCAGTCAGGAAGGTGTCACCAGTGGATATAACACATTGGGGCAGGCAGCTCTTCCTCTTTTAGAAAGAGAGAATGATGCTGCCACACGTGCCGGATATTTAGGTGAGGGCGGATTACAGGCAAATCTTTCATTTGGTAAAATTACTTTTTCCCCGATTCTCAACATCGGATACCTGGCTGTTCAGGGCAGTGAAAGCAAAATCAGTCAAGAGACTACACTTGGCGATCAAAACTACACGTTTGATCTGTTTAGTCAGAAAAAAGAAGCCTTAAAAAGTGTGGTGTTGATTCCCAAGCTGCGCATTTCTTATTTTCCGGGAAGAATCGGACTATTCGCTGAAGCAAATTACACATCGGGCGGTGAGATAAAAAACACAACAAGTACGTTCAAACCAAACGGCAATCCTGTTCGTGAAAACTACTATGATTTGAAACAGATGCTTGCAGGTCAAAACGAAACAACTGAAACAATTCACAAATTCAGTACTATCGGATTAAATGCGGGAATCAGTATCCCGTTGGGCGGAGAGCCGGCAAAAGCAAACATTAATACTTCGCGGAGCAATATAAAACAACAAATAAGTACAGACGATAAGGGCGGAAACACAGATAATCCCGGAGAGCCGGCAAAAGCCAACATCAATACTTCGCGGAGCAATATAAAACAACAAATAAGTACAGGCGATAAGGGCGGAAACACAGATAATCCCGGAGAGCCGGCAAAAGCAAACATTAATACTTCGCGGAGCAATATAAAAAATCAAATTTCGGCGAACACGAACGATTCTGCTCTTGACAGTGTTGCTAAGGCTCAGCGAGTCGAAGTACAGGATGATTTCAACACCACCCGGAGCAACCGCCAAGGAGCACCACAGATTTCGATGGTAAGTTCCGGCAATTCCACGGGAGGTATTATAGTAAAAGGAAGGAAGAAATCCGGAGGACAGCTTATTACAATAGTAACCGATGAGCAGGGCAGTTTTGAACTGAAAAACTTAGAAAAAGGAGTGTATGAGTTTTCGTTGACAAATCCGTCAAAAGCCGAAGCGCAGGACTTCAACACCACCCGGAGCAATCGGGATAATCGGTTGGTAACGAATCCGCAAACGGGTGATACAACCACCGAAAGCAACTCCAGTCAGGCCATAGGACAAGCGCAGGATTTCAACACCACCCGAAATAATCGAGAAAGAGGACAGTTGGTAACGAATCCGCAAACGGGCGATACAACAGCTGCAAACAACCCGAATCAGGCCATAGGACAAGCGCAGGATTTCAACACCACCCGGAGCAATCGGGAAAGAGGACAGTTGGTGATAAATCCCGGTAATCCCATTGGCGGAATTATAGTGAAAGGCGGTAAAAATCCCGGAGGGCAGATGAAGAATTTAGTTGTTGACGATCAGGGAAACATACGTTTTGAAGTGCTGGAAGCAGGGAATTACAAATTTATCATCCAAACGCCAGAAACAACCGATGGAAATAATCAAAATGCGGCCGGACATTGGGGCGACCCTCATGAAAACCTGAATGGAAAGCACCTGAAAGACCTGAACAATTCAGAACGCAGCAAGAAACTGAAATCAAAACACGAAACGGCGAAAAATTCCATCAGCAACGTTCGCTGAAGAAAAAGCCGGTAACAGAGTTTTCATCGTCTGTGCGGCTAAAAGTACTATAGCAAGGGAAGTTATCCGGGTAAGGGTAGCTTCCCTTTTATTTTCAATTAAACCTGTTAAATAAGATTAAACTGGTTCTATTTCACTCAAGAAAAGAGGCAGCCTGTGAAAATACAAGATTGAATGCTT
>CAZIRA010000220.1:0-2774 GCA_964541615.1 uncultured Paludibacter sp. | reverse complement strand
ATGATTCTATAAATTTTACATGACAGGTAAGTTATGATGTTTGCATATTTTGAAAAAAAAAATCGAATGTTTGTATCACGATGTTACAAAATATTACTAAATTTGCACTCGCAAAATTGAAATATCGGGATGTAGCGCAGTTGGCAGCGCGCGTCGTTCGGGACGACGAGGTCGCTGGTTCGAATCCAGTCATCCCGACTTGGCGGAAGAGAATCAAAAGATGATTCTCTTTTTAGTTAATTGTAAATTTCGATATTTTGGCTTGAATTTTGTTAATAATCTGGTGTTTTGAGTGAATTATTTAAATAACTATACATAAATATGAAAACAAAAATTTTGTTTCCATTACTTGCAGTAATGCTTTTGATTGGATTTTCGGCTTGTAAATTAGGTGGTGAATCTAACTATTCTCCTAGATTAATGTTGTTGAATCCTGCAAAATTGAACTCAGATACTACGTTGATGCTGGGATATAACGCAGAGGGAAATATCAAAATTGACTCCCTTCATGTGAATGACACGGTGGTTATCACCTTGGTTGGTGAAGGATTTTCCAATGATTTGAAAAACTTTACAATTACCGTTACGGAACCAGCTGACATAGAAATGCTTGCTCCGCACGATACGATTGCAAAATATTTCGCATCTGAATCCGATTTTGTAAACGGAAAGATTCTTTTCGGAAATGATATTGTCTGGATGAGTTATCCTTTCCAGTTTGTAGCTAAAAAGGCGAAAGACAAAGTGAAATTGAACTTTTCGCTGACTTCTGATGCAAAAGAGGTGAACAATACAGCTTCAATTTTAGTGGAATTCCCGATTAAACCGGAATTGCAATAGAAGAAGTATTTTTCTTGAAAAAACATAAATAATCCATTTGATTCAGTTCAGATGGATTATTTTTTTTTTTGAACAAATGTACGCAATCATTGTTTTATCTGCGACAATAAAATTTTATAAAATTATTAAATAATTGGAGGGTACACCATGCCAGTGTTACACAACCGGATATCTAATGAGGAGCTGAAAGCGCGCATGCTTGCCGAGACTGAACCCAGAATTACGATATCATTTTATAAATATTTCAACATAAACGATCCGCAGACATTCAGAGATGAAATGTACGTCATATTCTTAGAATTGAATGTTTTTGGTCGGATTTACATTGCTCAAGAAGGAATAAATGCTCAAATAAGCGTGCCTGAAAGCAATTTTGAACAGTTCAAAGAAACGCTTTATAATTTTTCTCCTGAACTTGACGGACTACGTTTAAATATTGCCATAGATGATGATGGAAAATCGTTTTGGGTACTCAAAATGAAAGTGCGTTCAAAAATTGTCGCCGACGGAATTGATGATCCTAATTTTAATCCTTCACACATTGGAACTTACCTGAAAGCCGACCAGGTAAACGAAATGATGGAGCGTGGCGATACGATATTTGTGGATATGCGCAACCATTACGAGTATGAAGTGGGGCATTTTGAAAATGCGCTGGAAGTGCCGTCGGATACTTTCCGCGAGCAGCTACCTATGGCTGTTGAGATGCTGAAAGATCATAGAGATAAAAATATCGTAATGTATTGCACCGGCGGAATTCGGTGTGAGAAAGCGAGCGCTTATCTTCGGCACAAGGGCTTTGAGAATGTGTATCACGTTGAAGGAGGCGTGATTGAATATGCCCGCAAAGCAAAACAGCACGAATTGCCGCTCAAATTTATTGGTAAAAACTTCGTTTTTGATGAGCGGCTCGGCGAACGAATCACCGCTGATATCATCTCAAACTGCCATCAGTGCGGTAAACCGTGTGATACGCATACCAACTGTAACAACGATGGTTGTCATCTGCTGTTTATCCAATGTGATGAATGCAAGGCTAAATACGATGGCTGTTGTTGTGAAAACTGTGTACATGAATTCCATCTTCCCATTGAAGTGCAACGTGCTCTGCGTGCCGGACGGGAAAATGATAAAAAGATTTTCAATAAGCGGAAAGTAGGAGAGTTGGTGAGAGTTAGATAGATTTGAAATTAAATTTTTACAATCACAAAGTTGAATTTTTAACTGCTCAGCCCCCCAATCCCACACCTTAGGTGGGTAAAAAACCCAAAAGGGCGAGTTTTGGAGCAACTAACAGTATTTATGCATTTGAATTTGGCAGTTCTTTTGTACTTGTTTTTTAGAAATTCCCTGAAATGGTTTTTAGCTCTTTCGTATTTTTGCAAAGTTGCTGCGGATTTAGATTTACCCACCAATAAACGAATATCATCGTTGTGTTTTTGAAACAAAGAAATAAATGTTTCGGTGTTTTGTGAAAATCCGGTATAAACACTTTTAATTTTTTCCACTTTCAACCCTTCTTCGTGTTCCAATTTTTTGAAGATATTGTTCAATGAGGTTGTTACGGCATCAATTTTATAGTTGATGTTCATTGCTTCAGCCGTTTTGGACTTCATCCGCCCGGATTTATTATCCCATTTTTCCGGATTAACGGACAGTCCCGAACTGCCGACGGTACACATTTTCCCGTTCAATGAAATTCGAATCATAACCGGACATTTTCCTTCTTTGTTTTTGTAGTTGCTTCGCAAATAGTACGAAATTTTAAATACTGCTTTCATAATAAAAATTGTTTTTTTAGATGCGGTTTTTAAGCCACAAAGTTCTACATAAAGTTTTAATTATGAATGATATGCAGGTATTCAAATGGTATTCATCCGGTGCCGTCTGCTACATTTTTTTTGTCGGATTTTTTGTGTAGCAGAAAATGTAGC
>CAZIRA010000219.1:0-2795 GCA_964541615.1 uncultured Paludibacter sp. | reverse complement strand
AGTTAAAATTTGTTGATTATTTCAAAGTACAAAAGTACGAAAAATATATGATTAATAGATTTCTATTTATTGTTGTCCGATATAAAATTAGTGAAAATGCACAAATGGCAAATAATCAATAAGATAAAATGGTTTCGCCCCTACGGGGCTTGCTATTCAGGGTGGAACTTATACTACCATAATCTCGCCTCTACGAGGCTTTGCGAAGGCACATAGTGCCGTAATTTTGGTAGAAATAAAGTTCTTGGTAAATTACTAAGCCCTGTAAGGGCGAAATTAAGGTTTTAGCGGACAACAATAATTTCTATTACTTAATTCTTATCCCCCCTCGTATGTTTGTTAAGTTCTACCTATTTTATTCCGAAAAACAGCACTTAGAAGCTCTACCCTTTAGGGTTTACCCGCCTCAGGTGTGGGTTGGGGGCAGCTCCATCAACACCGAACTGTCTCCATAACTCAGAAACCGGAAATTATTTTCCAGTGCAAAGTTGTAGATATTCTTCCAGTTATCGCCTACAAATGCCGACACAAGCAGCAGCAGCGTACTTTTAGGCTGATGGAAATTCGTTATCATTCCGTTGATAATCCGAAATTGAAAACCGGGTTTTATCAATATCTGCGTTTCTGCATGCAGCGTATCCAATCCGTTTTCCTCCAGATAATCAATGATATTTTGCAAGGCTTCATTGGCAGAAATTGGATTTTCCGGCAAAGTGTACGGCTCCCACTGCCCTACTTTCAATACCACAGGCTCTTGCGCTCCATTTTCCCCCTTGAGGGGGAAATCCCGAAGGGAAAGAGAGCTTCCCACATAATACAAACTCTCCAGCGTCCTTACCGAAGTTGTTCCCACGGCAATGATATTGCCTGATTTTTCCCGGATGTGTTTGATTGTTTTCAGCGGAACGATTATGGTTTCCGTATGCATCACATGCTCCGAAACATCGTCCGTTTTCACCGGCTGAAAAGTACCTGCACCAACATGCAATGTGAGCTCCTCAACTTTAATATTTTTCTTCTTCAGGCTGGCGAAAACCGCATCGGTAAAATGCAGTCCGGCAGTCGGTGCAGCCACGGAGCCTTCAATCCTGGAATAAACGGTCTGGTAGGTTTCTTCGTCGCTCTCTTCGGTATCTCTGTTCAGGTAGGGCGGGATAGGCAATTCACCGATACTCTCCAGAATTTCAGAAAAAGCAACACGATCGTTGTCCCAGGAGAATCGGATACGATGGGTATTGCCTTCCGTTGAAATTTTTTCAGCTGAGAACAGAACGGTTTCACCACCCATTTCAACAGGTTGTGTCAGTTTTCCTTCTTTCCATTTTTTCAGGTTTCCCACCAGGCATATCCACTCACAACCGGTTGTGGATGAAAGCGATAGCACATAATCAGACGGCCCGATGGGTTCAAGGCAAAAAACTTCTATCCTTGCACCCGTAGATTTGTGAAAAACGATGCGGGCGTGAATCACACGCGTATTGTTGCAGACAAGGAGGCAGTTGTCAGGCAGAATTTCAGAAATATTTGAAAAAACAGATTCGCTGATTTCGCCGTTCTTATAAACCAGCAATTTTGACGAATCCCGTTCTGCAAGCGGATATTTTGCAATTCGCTCATCGGACAGATCGTAGTTGTAAGTCTCAATCAGCAGCGGTTCGTTATTTGTATGTTCGTTCAAGAAAAATAATTTGACTAAATTTGTACAAAATTACAAATAAAATTACATTCAGTTGAACAACAACTTTAAAATAAGTTGAAAACACTAAATGCACAAACGACATTCACCCGTAAAAAATTACAACTAATTAATCTCATTGAAAACAGCACAATATCATTTGTGTTAATTCGGGGTGTTTGTGCAATTTGTGTTCTGATAAAATATGGAGCTTTATGATCAAAACAGGTGAAACCGTTCGATTTCTCAATTCCGTGGGCGGCGGCGTAGTAGTGAGAGTAGATGAGAAACAAAATCTGGTGTTCGTGGAAGACGAAGACGGATTTGAAGTGCCGGTGCTGGCGCGTGAAGTGGTGGTAGTGGGTCCGGTGAATGAAACGACCAACTTCCCGAAGAAAGATTTCAAGTCGAAACCGGCTGAAGCTGCATCGCAGCAGTCCCGGCCGGATATCCCGGCAGAACAGCCCAAAATTGAAGTTCCCATAGTGGAAACTGCCGGGGGAGATACGCTGAAAACGTTGCTGGCATTTTTCCCAAATGACATAAAAAAACTTCAGGAAAGCAGTTATGAGTGCTATCTGGTCAATGATTCCAACTATTTTTTATTCTACAATGTGGTAGTCGGCGCTGAGGGAAACAGAAAATCCATTGCGAACGGAGTGATTGAACCCAACATGCAGGAATGGATTTCCGACATTAAAAAAGATCAGCTGAATGAATGGGAACGGGTTCGGATTCAGCTGCTGCCCTTCAAAAAAGAGAAAGCTTACAGGGAGCAAAACGTGCTCGATTTTTCGTTGAAAATAAATACCGTAAAATTTTACAAGCTGCATAGTTTCGTTGAAACCGATTATTTTGACGATCCTTGCCTGCTGTTTGACCTGGTGGAAATGAGCGAGAAAAAGCAGTTGGTGGAGATTTCACCCGATGAACTGAAAGAGGCGATGTTTCAAAAATCATCCTCCAAAGCAGAAACAAAGCTGACCTTCAGGAAACCGGAAAAACAGGAAATCATCGAAGTGGATCTGCACATCCATTCGCTCCTGGAAACGACTGCAGGGTTGAGTAATGCCGATATGCTGAACCATCAGATGGAGATTTTCCATAAAACCCTGGCTGA
>CAZIRA010000218.1:0-2816 GCA_964541615.1 uncultured Paludibacter sp. | reverse complement strand
TATATGATAGTTTCAAATAATGGGGTAGAAGTGCCACTCGAAATTGTCAAAGATTTGAAAGGCAATGAGTTGGCCATTTTTCCAATTGAAAAATTGGAAGCAAATTCTGTGAATTCGTTCAAAGTTCGCAAAGGCAATGCCATTGCTTATCCAAAACGAACTTACGCAGAATTGGCACACAAAATCGGCGGAAAATTCAATGGAAACCTGTATGAAGGCGGATTTTCGTGGGTCAAACCGAATTATATGAAAGTTCCCGGTACTTTCCGTGACCATGCATACTACATCAAATACGAAGGTCCGGGCTGGGAGAGCGATAAAGTGGGATACCGTTTTTACCTGGATCAGCGAAATGCGATTGACGCATTTGGCAAGAAAACGCCCGGAATTGTATTGCCTGCCGTGGGTGTGGATGGTTACGACAACTACCACCTGATGGCCGACTGGGGCATGGACAATATGAAGGTGGGAAAGGCGCTCGGCATTGGTTCGATTGGTTATTTTGATGGAAAAAATGCTGTGCGGGTTGAAAAACGTGACAGTGTGATTTGCTTTATCCCTGCCGATGGAAAAATCCGCTCGCAGGTAAATACAACCTATTTCGGATGGGATGTGGACGTGAATAAATTCAATCTCAAATCGTTGATTTCGATTGATGCCGGAAGCAAAGCATCGAAAATGGAGCTTCACGCCGACAAACCGGTTGAAAATCTCACCACAGGAATTATCAAAAGCAAAGACACCGAGTTGATAAAATCCTCCAATAACGATGGTGAATGGGCTTACCTTGCTACTTACGGCAAGCAAAGTCTGAACGACGACAACCTTGGCTTTGCCATTTTTTATAAAAAGAAACAGCTGAAATCTTTGACCGAAGATGCTATCAATCATTTGGTTGTACTTCAACCCGAAAATGGATTTGCTGATTATTATTTCATGGCTTCCTGGGAAATGGATTGGGAGAGTGCTAAAACCAAAACAATGTTTCTGAAAGGTGTTGAAGAACAATTAATTAGGTTAAATAGTAAGGTCCAGGTCAGCATTAGGAAAAGATGATTAAAGCCCCCTAAATTGGCTTACGCCGAACGTTGTTTCCCCAAGGGGGACTTTTGTGGAGTGTGCAAATCAGATATTTTTTATGCAATTTTCGTGTTTTACGTTTTCCCCCTTGGGGGAAAGTCCAGACAGGGGAATGGGGGCATGAACTTCTCCTTTTTTGATCAGAATTGAAATTATTTGAAATTTAGGTTCAAAATATCTTCCAATTTTTTTTATCATTCTATAATATCGGAAGCTATATTTTATTTTTTAAGAAAATAAACTAGAATAATTTTCGCAATTCCGTTTTAATTTGTAATTTTGTGCACGTACACAGTTTTGAAAAACAACAAGAAATAATCATAAAACAACATAAAAATGAAGAGTTTCATCCACGACGATTTTTTACTGCAAAGTGATTCAGCCAGAGAACTTTATCACAATCATTCAGAGAAACAGCCAATCATCGATTATCACTGCCATTTAATTCCTGAATACATCGCAAAAGACCATAAATTCGACAATCTCGGACAGATTTGGCTCGAAGGCGACCACTACAAATGGCGTGCGATGCGTACCAATGGAATTGATGAAAAATTCTGTACTGGAAAAGATACTTCGGATTGGGAAAAGTACGAAAAATGGGTGGAAACAGTGCCTTACACCATGCGAAACCCCCTTTACCACTGGACGCACCTGGAATTGAAACGTGCTTTCGGGGTGGATGAACTGCTTAATCCGGCTTCCGGAAAGCGGATTTATGATATTTGTACCGAGCAACTTCGCACGCCGGAATTTTCCGCTCGCGGACTGATGAAAAAATTCGATGTGCAGGTAGTTTGTACCACCGATGATCCCGTGGATACGCTGGAACACCATATTTCACTGAAAAATGAAGGTTTCGAAATAAAAGTGCTTCCGACCTGGCGTCCCGACAAAGCGATGGCTGTGGAAAATTCGGCTGAATATCGCAAATATGTGGAAAAATTGAGCGAAGTTTCGGGTGTTTCCATTTCCAATTTTGCTGATTTGTTGCAGGCATTGCGTGTGCGCCACGATTTCTTTGCAAGCGTGGGCTGTAAACTTTCCGACCACGGAATTGAAGAGTTTTACGCCGAAGATTATACACAAGGTGAGATTGACGGAATTTTCAATAAAGTATATGGTGATCAGGAACTTAGCAAAGAAGAAATTCTGAAATTCAAATCGGCGATGCTTTACGAGGGCGCTGTGATGGATTGGGAAAAAGGCTGGACGCAACAGTTTCACTACGGAGCCATCCGCAACAACAACTCTCGCCTGTTCAGACAGTTAGGCGCTGATACCGGTTTTGATAGTATAGGTGATTTTACGGTTGCCAAAGCGATGAGTAAATTCTTTAACAGCCTGGATAACAATGATAAGCTGGCAAAAACCATTATTTATAATTTAAATCCGCGCGATAATGATATGATTGCCACGATGATTGGCAATTTCCAGGACGGCTCAGTAGCCGGAAAAATCCAGTTCGGTTCGGGTTGGTGGTTTTTGGATCAAAAAACAGGGATGGAAGCGCAGTTAAATTCACTCTCAAATCTCGGATTGCTAAGCCGTTTCGTAGGAATGCTTACCGACAGCCGCAGTTTCCTTTCGTATCCGCGCCACGAGTATTTCCGCCGTATTTTGTGTAATCTTATCGGCGACGATGTGGAAAAAGGATTGCTGCCCAAATCAGAAATGAAATTCCTGGGCGAAATGGTAGAAAATATCTCGTATTTCAACGCAAAAAATTTCTTTAA
>CAZIRA010000217.1:0-2842 GCA_964541615.1 uncultured Paludibacter sp. | reverse complement strand
AAAAAATGCTACCTCTAATCCCTAAAAAAGGGACTAGAGAATTGTTTTATAAATTTAAATTTTGAAAAAATTACGATTTTAAGCTAAATTCAAGTTTCCCTTTTTGAAGGAAATTAGAATTGTTTCTCAAATTCCTGCATGCAAGCCACCAGGGCTTCTACGCTTTCGGTAGGGCAGGCGTTGTAGATAGATGCGCGGAAACCACCTACTGAACGGTGACCTTTGATACCAACCATTCCTTTTTCTTTGGCAAATGCCATGAAATCAGCTTCTTTGTCTTTGTATTCATCGGCCATCACGAAACAAACGTTCATCAATGAGCGGTCTTCTTTCGCAGCAGTTCCAACAAATAGTCTGTTGCGGTCAATTTCATTGTAAAGCAGGTCGGCTTTGTGTTTGTTGATTTTGTACATTGCTTCCAGACCGCCAAGTTCTTTCACCCATTTCAACGTTTCGTGCATGACGAAAATTGAGAATACAGGTGGTGTGTTGAACATCGAGCTGTCTTTCGGGTTATCGCCAATGTGTGTGCGGTAGTCCATCATGGTTGGGAGTTTGCGCTCCACTTTTCCCAAAATATCTTTTTTTACAATTACAAAAGCTACTCCGGCAGGTCCAACATTTTTCTGTGCACCACCGTAAATCAGTGCGTATTTGCTCACGTCTACAGGGCGGGAAAGAATGTCAGATGACATATCGGCTACCAATGGCACCGGGCTGTCTATGTCTTCGTGGATTTCAGTTCCGTAAATGGTGTTGTTTGTAGTGATATGGAGATAATCTGCATCAGCAGGGATGGTATATCCTTTCGGAATGTAGCTGTAATTTTTGTCTTCGGAAGAGGCTAAAACCTCAACTTCGCCGTACAATTTCGCTTCTTTAATGGCTTTTTTTGCCCAAACTCCGGTTTGGAGATAAGCTGCTTTCTTACTCATCAGGTTAGCAGGCACAAGGTAAAATTCTGTGGATGCGCCCCCGCCCAGAAAAAGTACGGCATAATCGTCCGGAATGTTCAATAACTCTCTCCAAAGCTGGTCGGTTTCCTGCATAATGCGTTCCCAACCCGGTGTGCGGTGTGAGATTTCAAGTATTCCGATACCTGTTCCGTCAAAATCACGAATCGCGTTAATGGCTGATTCAATCGCTTGCTTAGGCAGCACACAAGGTCCCGCATTAAAATTATGTTTTTTCATATAAAAAAAATTATGAATTGATTTTCAGATTTATGGCACAAAATTAAGGATTTATTTCTTCAAAAGCATAGAATTTATAAAGAATATTCCAAAAAACAGTGATTTTAATAAATATACAAAAATTTAGTGTTTTTAAACGATTAAAACCTGCTTTAAAGCAGGTTTTAATTGTCTTTATGAAAGTAAAACAAGGTGAAATATAACAAATTCAGGAATATGGTTTGCGATAAAATCAAAAATATCCAAAAATAATTTACAAAAAGTAAGTATGCTCTTAGTCTCAAAAAATATTCCAAAGAAGTTTTTTATCTGTTTTTCAACCATCTCAGCATTTCCTCCAATGCTTTTGGGGAGAAGGTCTGCTCAATGACTGCATACTCCGAAGGAGAGCCGGTTTCACACTCCTGAAACAGATGATTTAAGCCTTCCGGTTCAACAGTGGTCAGCTTTTTATTTCCACTTTCTTTGAAAGCATTTTGAATGGCAGTCAGATTTTCTTTCGACGGTACTTGCAAATCGAGTGAACCATTCAAAGCCAAAGCCGGACATTTCACCTGCTTCAAAACAGGATATGGGTCGTATTTAATAAAATAATTCATCCAGGGCGACATCAGCTGATGAACGGTCATAGTTATCATTTCGTTGAATTGCTCTGCCGAAAGTGCCGATTTCAGGGTGGCATTTTCATCCATACTTTTAGTGAGCGTCTGCATCAATTCATTTCTCAATCCAATGGTATCGGATGAGCTGATTATTTTCTCGAATAAAGCGGCGTTAAGTTTTTCGTTTTCCAGGACAGCTGCTTCCGGTACACTTGAAGCCTTTGCGATTGCTTTCTGCTGCATCAAAAGCAGTTTGTCTCCCCTGACTCCAGTTCCGGCAAGTAGTACGATGTATGCCACGTTTTTGTTCCGTGCAGCCACCATCGGGGCAATAACTCCGCCTTCGCTGTGCCCCATTATGCCGATTTTCTTTTTATTTACATCCGCTCTGTTCAAAAGAAACTCCACAGCCGCCTCCGCATCATTCGATAAATCAAAAGTAGTCGCCTTGCTGAAATCGCCTGTAGAGTGTGCAGTTCCCCGGTCGTCGTAGCGAAGCACGCCAATCCCGTTTCGCGTGAGATAATCGGCAATTACCAGGAATGGTTTGTGTCCCATCAATTCTTCATTCCGGTCTTGTGCACCGCTTCCTGAAACCAGTACTACCACTGGAAATTTTCCATTATTTGAGGGCAATGTCAGTGTTCCGGCAAGTGTATTTCCGTCTTTTTTATTGACAAATTTCACTTCTTCAGAGTAATACGGAAAGGGTGGTTTGGGTTCTTGCGGACGGTTTGGTTTCACAATTTCCGGTTCAGTTTTAGCAAGAATCAGTGGAAATGACGCTCCCATTTGTGTAAATGTACCGGGAATACTATCGCCGTGCAGCGTACCTTCGTAGCCTGCTCCGATGGAAGAGATTTTGATTTTCAAAACGCTGTTTTCAAAGCTTGTATGATCGCACGGAATGCCTTTTGCTCCTTGATCGGGGCTGTCCATGGTCGATTTGAAGGCATCGTTATCTTTTTCAATATTAAAAACCAATCTTAACTGAATGCCTTGAACTTTCAGAACGCCTCTCCAGGAACCGACGATGTCTTGAGAAAA
>CAZIRA010000216.1:0-2898 GCA_964541615.1 uncultured Paludibacter sp. | reverse complement strand
TAAAAATAGCCGTCCTTCCGGGCGACGGAATTGGACCGGAAATAACCGCGCAAGCATTGGAAGTGACTAAAGCCGTTTGTGAAAAATTTGGTCATCAGCTGGAGTATAAAGAAGCCATCGTTGGGGCGTGTGCCATCGATGCTGTGGGCGACCCCTACCCTGCTGAAACGCACGAACTTTGTATGCAGTCCGATGCAGTGCTTTTCGGTGCTATCGGTGACCCGAAATTTGATAATGACCCAAACGCGAAAGTTCGTCCGGAGCAAGGATTACTGCGAATGCGCAAGACGTTGGGTCTTTATGCCAACATTCGCCCGGTAACCACATTCCCACAACTTATTCACAAATCGCCTCTGCGTGCTGATTTGGTGGAAGGCGCCGACTTCATGTGCATCCGTGAATTGACGGGCGGTATGTATTTCGGTCGTCCGCAGGGACGCAGTGAAGACGGCAATACCGCTTACGACACCTGCGTGTACACCCGCGAAGAAGTGGAACGCATTCTGCACCTGGCTTACAAATACGCCATGCAGCGCCGTAAAAAAGTAACCGTTGTGGACAAAGCCAATGTGATTGCGACTTCCCGACTTTGGAGGCAAATTGCTCAGGAAATTGCACCGCAATATCCGGAAGTGGAAACCGAATATATGTTTGTGGATAACGCTGCGATGCGGATTATCCAATGGCCGCGCAGTTTTGATGTGATGGTGACTGAAAATCTTTTCGGCGATATTCTGACTGACGAAGCATCGGTGATTACTGGTTCGCTGGGAATGCTTCCATCGGCATCCATCGGCTTGCACACATCGGTTTTCGAACCAATCCATGGCTCCTATCCGCAAGCTGCAGGAAAAGACATCGCTAATCCGCTGGCAACTATTCTTTCAGCCGCATTGATGTTTGAATACGCATTCGGAATGATGGCTGAAGGCAAACTTATCCGCGATGCCGTAACCGCCAGCTTGGATGCCGGCATCGTTACCGAAGACATTGCCGACGGCGCCAAAGCCTACAAAACCAGTGAAGTTGGAAAATGGATTGTGGAATGGATCAAGAAGAATTGACAATTTAACAATTTACGATTTACAATTAAAACAGCTTTTGATGAAAATTGAAGGCTGTTTTTGTTTTTTCAAAACAGGAAGTTGTATATTTGTAGTTCAATTATTGCTTTCTTACCAAAAGTACATGCATGAAAAATCTGAAACAATTTTTCCACACGCTGAGTTATATCCAGTATCCGTTACTTCTGATTGGATTATACCTGATTGTCAAACCTCTGTTCAGAGGTTTTGATTATCTGACGGCTAATCCTGAATACTTGTTCGGCACTTATAATAATGCCCTGATATTCTTAGGTTTGACTCTGAGTTTTGCTGCGCTGCAGGATTCGTCAAAAACTTCCCTGAAATACGAAAAACGAATCTGGAGCAATCCCAAAAGAGCTAAAACTACTATTCTGTTTACACTGATATCCATGTTTGTCTTTCTCATTGCCGGATTACTTGGATTTATTATAAAAACGAGTCTGTTCCGCGAATTTTCATACGGCTCCCTTATTTTAGCCATTGGACTTATCGGTTATTTGAAATTACAATTGGAGATTTTTGAGAAACAGAGAGAAAGAAAAATGTAAAAATCTCAAATAATTTCTCAAATACAATCAAAATAAAACACATAAATCATCGAATTCAAATATATCTAAATTATATTCATTATAATAAACCATCATTTTATTTATTAAAATCATGAATAATAACCTTGAAAAACTTGCTCCTTCTAAACAATCCGCAGCAAAAACTATATTTGCAACTTTTAACATTCTTAAGGAAGCAGGAGGACAATTGCCTGGAAAACAAGTAATTGAAAAAATCAGAGATTCAGTTGAATTAAGCGACTGGGAATTAGAAGTTTATGAAAAAACTGGATATGTAAGATGGGAATCTTTTCTACATTTTTATACAATCGATGCTATCAAAGCAGGTTACTTAAGAAAAAATAAAGGAATTTGGTATTTAACAGACGAAGGAGAAAAAGCAATTTCTCTTGGCCCTGTTAAACTACTTGAGACTGCATCTCAATTTTATAGATCTTGGGCAGCTGATAAAAAGGGAAACAAATCTATAAAAAGTAAAGATCAAGAAAATGAACAAACTGAACTTGAAGAAAATAAAACTCAAACACAAAAGGCTAATTTAGATTTATTGGAAGAAAGGGCGATAGCTGGAATAAAAGATTTCATTAGGAGTAAGAATGCATACGAATTTCAGGATATGGTTGCAGCTTTGCTTCGTGCGATGAAATATCACACACCTTTTATATCACCAAAAGGCAAAGATGGCGGACTTGATATTATAGCATATAATGATCCCTTAGGTGCAACGAGTCCAAGACTAAAAGTACAAGTTAAACATCGTCCAGACTCTTCAGTTCCCGTTGATGATATTCGAAGTTTAACTGGTTTATTAAACAAAGATGGTGACGTTGGTTTGTTTGTAACATCAGGATCGTTCACTTCTGAAGCAGAACGATCAGCTAGAGAAAGTCACAGACATATTAAGTTATTGGATATTGACAATTTTATTGCTCTTTGGCAAGAATTTTATGTAAAAATGACAGATGAAGATAAGAATATGCTTCCATTATATTCTATTTATTTTTTAGGAAGTAATGATTAAAAAAATATAGTGTATTCTTTTCCTATTATGTACATTTTTTCTTGATATTACTCAAGTTTTATAAACTAAAAAAGGCACCAAACGGCGCCTTTTTTACTATAAACTATCTTACCATAAACTATAAAGTCTAACTCTCTTTCGCTTTCCTTGCCAGATTCAATTCCCATTTCCAGGCACTGCGAAGTGTTTCTTCCACCGTTTCTTTGGCTTTCCAGCCAAG
>CAZIRA010000215.1:0-2949 GCA_964541615.1 uncultured Paludibacter sp. | reverse complement strand
ATTTTCGGCGTGGGTTTGCTTTACGGACACGATATTCTGGAAGTATTTATGACTGCCGTGAGTTTGGCCGTGGCAGCAATTCCCGAAGGACTTCCTGCGATTTCTACAGTTGTACTTTCTATTGGTGTTCAACGAATGGTGAAGAAAAATGCGATTATCCGCACACTTCCTTCCGTAGAGACATTGGGTTGTGCCACAGTGATTTGCTCGGATAAAACAGGTACTCTGACGCAAAATAAAATGACTGTGCTTCGTGCGTATGTGGATGGAAAAATGAATACTTACGATGCTGTGGGAAACGGAAAAATTTCTGATGCAGAAACAAAACTGTTGCAAACGGCTGTGCTTTGTTCCGATGCACATTTGAATATTGAAAACGGACAGCCAAAAACGGCGGGTGACCCAACTGAAACGGCCCTGTTGGACGTTGGTTTGAAATTCGGCATTAATAAAAATGATGTTGAAATACAATTTACACGTGTGGCAGAAATTCCATTCGACAGCGAGCGGAAACGAATGACAACGGTGAATAAAATCACTGAAAGCGAATTTACGGTCAATGTAAAAGGCGGTTTGGATGAAATCTTGAGCGTAGCGAGCCATATTTTTGAGAATGGAAAAACCCGACCAATCGTAAAACCCGACATCGAAAAAATCAACCAAGTGAACGAAGAAATGGCAAGTAATGCCCTTCGTGTGCTGGCTATGGCGTACAAAATCATGGACAAAGCTCCGGCAGATACAAGCGTGGATGTGCTTGAAAGCGAACTCATTTTCCTTGGATTGGTAGGCATGATTGACCCGGCTCGTCCGGAAGTGATTGATGCCGTAGCAAAATGTATGACTGCGGGCATTCGCACGGTGATGATTACCGGCGACCACAAAATTACCGCCACCGCCATTGCCAAAGAAATCGGCATTATGGACGATGACGACATAGCCATTACGGGAACGGAATTGGAAAAAATGAGCGATGATGAGCTTTTTAATCGGGTGAAAGGAATCTCGGTGTATGCTCGCGTGGCACCGGAACACAAAGTCCGCATTGTGAAAGCATGGCAAAAACACAACGATGTGGTGGCTATGACCGGCGACGGCGTGAACGATGCGCCTGCACTAAAACAAGCCGACATAGGCGCTGCGATGGGAATTGTGGGAACGGAAGTAGCAAAAGATGCTGCCGATATGGTTTTGACCGATGATAATTTTGCGACCATCGTTTCGGCCGTGGAAGAAGGGCGCCGGATTTATGCCAATATTCTGAAAGCAGTTCAGTTTCTGCTATCGTGTAATGTTGGCGAAATTGTGCTTCTGCTGATTACTTCACTTGCCAATCTGGGTGCACCGCTTATCCCAATCCATATTCTTTGGGTAAATCTGGTAACTGATAGTATGCCTGCGCTGGCGCTCAGCGTGGATCCGGCAGAAAAGGACGTGATGCAACGCAAACCGCGTGACCCGAAACAAGGATTCATGACCAAAGGCGTGGTTTGGCGGACACTTTATCAGGGTGTGATGATTGGATTGCTTTCGTTAGCAGCATTCCTTATCGGGAAAAATGACGGCGGAATTCCACTCGGCCAAACAATGGCATTCTCTGTACTTGCATTCTCGCAACTATTCCACGTAAACAACCTGCATTCTTACAGAAAATCAGCGTTCACATTTAATCCGCTTTGGAACAAACCGTTGATTTTAGCCATTTTCGGTTCTGCCTTGATGATGGCGGTAACGCTCTTTATTCCGCCTGTACGTGAATTGTTCGGTTTGGTATTGATGGACAGCATTCACTGGTGGATTGTACTGGGATTGTCAGTTGCTCCGATTGCCATCGTGGAAATTTTCAAACTGTTGAGAATAAATACGATGAAGGATGATGAATAGAAAATAGAAGAGGAAGATACAAGAAGATGCCAACCGTGGTTAAACATCACATGTTGCACCTTTAGTTCAATAATAAGACAGGCAAAGCTCTATTTTTTTGGCTGTCTGTTTATAGGTGTGATTCAAAAATGAGGAATACAGCTAATTTTTACTAAATTTGTGGTTGAATACAAATTATCTCGTATGGAACCTAAATTAAAAAACGTTTACAAAGTTATTCGAGGATTTCTCATACTAACTATCCTGATGAACGTAGCAATCAGTGCTTACTATCTGATTTTTAATCAAAAACCGGAATTGGAGAATGTAATCCGTGAAGATATTTCCTTTCGGTTACAACTTGTTTTTGTGGCAACAATCACACTTATTGCCACTTACCTTCCTTCTTATTTAGACAGCAGGAAAAACATTCAGTTACCCGAGGTTCTGGAAATTACCGTAATTATTTTTATGATTGCGGCGGGATACCTGAGTCAGCGCTTCAATCTTTTCGTACGGTTTCACTGGTGGGATGATGTGCTGCATTTCACCTCGGGCACCTTTATCGCTGTTGCCGGGTTTTTACTGATTTACATGCTGAATTACCGATACAGTTTCGATCTTAATCCTTGGTTCATAGCTATTTTCACTTTCTCATTTTCGGTAGCGGTGGCAGTTTTTTGGGAAATAGCCGAATTTGCAGCGGATGCATTGTGGCAGACCAACTACCAGAAATGGGATGTTCCTGCTGACACACCTTTACTAGGCAAACCTTATCAGGGACTGGCTTTACGGGACACGATGGCCGATTTAATCATTGCTTCCACAGGAGCACTTATCGTTTCCGTTCTGGTTTTCTTTTCTGTAAACAAGAACAGCGATGAAACGATAAGAAAAATCAGCAAACTGTTTAATAAAAATCAGTAATCCCTTGACTTAAAGCTGAGATTTATTTCAATTTTTCAACCTGCTCTATCAATTTTTCCACGCCTTTATTCCAGTCGGTATACAGTTTTTGGAAGTAATCTTTGACGGCTTTTGGATTTTGACCGCCTCCGCCGTGGTTGATTCTGCGGATGTGTTCGG
>CAZIRA010000214.1:0-2988 GCA_964541615.1 uncultured Paludibacter sp. | reverse complement strand
TTTGTCCTGAAAGGACAACTTAATTCAGCCCAACGTAAAACGTTGGGTAATGATGACAAAACACAAACAAAGCCCTGAAAGGGCGATTTATTCATCAATCAATGAACTCAACTAACACCCAATCCCAAAATATATTTCGGCGACTTTCTTCAAACTTCGGTGAAAAACTTCAAATCGCCATTACCCGTTTTCCGCTGACTTTTGCGTGTGTGATTGCAGTGGCTGTACTGTTTGTACTTGCAATCCATACGGACACGGACAATATTTACATGAAATGGATTATGGCGGGTGTTGTGTCGGCTTTTGGTACGCTTGCAATTTATCTTTTTGCAGAATACCGGCTAAAAAAACTTCTCACAAGTGTAATAAACACCGTGTTTATCGGCCTGATTTTTCGGCTGTTTTCTACCTTCTCAAATAACATTTCGGATGCCAACGCCACGCAGTTTGTTATATTGACGGTAAGTTTTTTTCTGGCTATGTTTTTTGTCGGATACATTTCCGAAAAAAACTCGCTTCGTTGGTGGAATAATTTGCAGGACACGCTTTTTCACCTGGTTATTTCAGCATTTTTTGCAGGTGTGCTGATGGCAGGATTGAGTTTGGCGATTGTTTCGCTTGACAAACTTTTCGGACTAAAAATCGACGATGAAGTGTACGCATATCTGGCGGTTTTCTGCTTTGTTCTGTTTATGCCGAGCTATTTTCTGTCCCAACTTTCTGAAAAAAACGTATCCGACGAGAGTTTTTCCATTTCCTATCCTGTGATTTTCAAAATTTTAGGATTGTATATTTTATTGCCTATATTGGCGATTTATACCCTGATTCTATACGGTTATCTTTTCAAAATAATTGCATCGTGGGAACTTCCAAACGGTTGGGTTTCGTGGCTGGTATCGATATTGGGATTTGTGGGATTTCTGACAATGGTCATTTTGCATCCGCTGAACCTGAAAGGCGAAAATAAAATCATCCGCTTTTTCTCGCGCTTTTTTCCGCTCATTTTTTTCCCTTTGCTCGTTTTGATGCTCGTGGGCATCGTTCGCCGATTTTCGGATTACGGCATCACCATCAATCGATTGCTGGTTTTAATTCTCAATATCTGGTTTTTCGGCATCAGTATCTATCTGTTTATCAGCCGTTCACGTCAACCGAAATGGATTTTAATTTCCTTTGCCACCATCGCGTTGCTTTCGGCCGTGGGACCGTGGAGCGTGATAAATTTGACCGAAAAATCGCTGAAAAACGAGCTTTCACAACTACTTTCAGATGCAAACTGGACAAATTCTGACGCAAGTCAAATCAAAACTTTGGATACTGCAAAACAAATTCGTCTATCGGATGTGGCGTATTATCTGCAACGCACGTATGGAATTGAAAGTATAAGACCGATGTTTAGTTCGCTGGGGGAAAACGCGACGGTGGAAAATATGCTAAATAAACTTGAAATAACCGATCCGCAAATTGTTCAGAATAATTATTTTACCGTCAATATGCCCCAAGCAAGTTTTGATTTTGACGTAACTGATTACAAAAAAGCCATTTATCTTTTGAAAAATTACGATAAAAACGAGTTTTACAAGTCTGACAGCGTAATTATTACATTGGAAAATGGAAATATTAAGTTGGTTCAAAACAATATTGAAACAAAAATTACGCTCGATCCGATTATTGATAAAGCTCTTCCGATGAAAGGAAATTCGCTGAACGCAAAAGATCTTACCATTGAAAATTCAGATTACAAACTGATTATTTTCAATCTGGACGGACAGCGAAAAGCGGAAAATCAAGTTCAGATAAATTATATAACCGGCATTCTTTTGCTGAAATAAATCTTTGAAATTTTACCATTTAACATAAAATGAAAACAAAATTCTCAATCTTTCTTCTCGCGATTGTACTTTTGGCATCTTGCCAAAAACAAGCGCTTAATCTTCCTGTGGAAGGCGAAAACAACATCAATTTGAACTCGCTTTTGACGCTTGCGATAGGCGAAAACTTAATTCATACGCAGGATTTTATTCTTAATCCAAGTGATATTGACAGTGTGAGTTCACCTGATATTGCGGTGGTATTGACCGACAAAAAGTTCAAAATTCAATTGAACCTAACGCCCGAAACACCTTATTTTTTCAATATAAATCTTTGGATAAAAGGCGTTCCCTACGCCTTACCCTGCCGAAAAACTGATAAAGTGGATTACATTTTCTCATTCGACCCACAGGGAAAAAAATACGGCCGTGTGCAGATAGCCGGGCAGATGAACGACTGGGCACCAAATCTTTCGCCCGACCTGCAGCTCAACGACAGCGGAAAATATGTGGCAACACTGAATCTGAGCCCTGGTACCTATCTTTATCAGATGGTGCTGGATGGCGACCAGAATCACGATGCCAACAATCCGAACAAAGTGGACAACGGCTACGGAAAATTCAACTCAATACTGCAGGTGGCAGGAAATTCGGATAAATTTCCGGTGCTGACCACCGACAAAATTGGAGGAAGTCTATTTACCATTTCCACACAAAACGACGTGAAAAAAGTCTTTGCGTACTGGCAAAATTATCTGCTTCCGGATAATTTTGTGAAAACAGAAAATGGCAAAATTTCCATTACCATTCCGAAAGAGGCCGGAAAAATAGATCGCTCGTTTATTCGTATTTGGGCAGAAAATGAATGGGGCGTGAGCAACGATGTGCTTGTTCCGCTTGCAAAAGGAAAGGTGCTGACTAAATCGTCCGAAATAAACCGACACGACCGTCACGCACAGATTATGTACTTTATGCTCGTGGACCGATTTAAGAATGGAAATACTGCCAACGACCGCCCGATGAACCGCCCCGATGTGCATCCAAAAGTGGATTTTTTTGGTGGCGACCTTGCCGGACTGCAACAAGTGATTGACGACGGATATTTCAAAAAACTGGGCGTTAATACGCTTTGGATTTCGCCACTGAACCAAAATCCCGACGAACCTTACGGATTTTA
>CAZIRA010000213.1:0-3031 GCA_964541615.1 uncultured Paludibacter sp. | reverse complement strand
ATTCTAATTATTATTCTGCAAAAAAATCATAAATTAAAACCATGTTTCGTTAAATGCATCGAAAATACATATAAAATTACACTATCTATTGCATACAATATTCTTCCAACTCAGGTTCAAATTCATTCTATCATTTATTTTGCAAAATAATTTGCAAAAAACAGCGCCTGATACCTGACTGAGTTATCCCAATATTTTCCATCATGACCACCGGGACGAGAGATGAAATCGTGCGGGATATTGAGGTATTTCAGTTCGTTGTGAAGTTTCACATTTACATCATAGAAAAAATCTTCTGTACCGCAGTCGATGATGATTTCAATACTTCTCGGAGTCAGCAGATGCAACTGGTTCATCACGGTGTATTTTTCCCAGTTTTCAGGATTTTTAGATTGGATTCCCAATCTTTTGCTGATATCCCAATTGTTTGGAAATGGTCGAATATCCACTCCGCCACTCATGCTTCCGCATGCTCCGTACACATCCTGATGACGAAATCCGAGATACAAACCGCCGTGACCACCCATGCTGAGCCCGGATATAGCCCTCCCTTCACGATTGGCGATTGTTTTATAGTTCTTATCCACCCAGTCAACGAGTTCCTTTGTAACATAGGTTTCGTAACGTACCGAGCTGTCCATCGGGCTGTCGTAGTACCAGCTTGAGAATCCACCGTCGGGACAGACTATGATAAACTGATGCTGGTCAGCCAGCGCTTTGGTTGCCGGCATATCTTTCACCCAGCTTTTAGCATTTCCGCTGTAGCCGTGAAGCAGATAGAACACAGGATAATTCTTTTTATTGTCGTACGAATCAGGTGTTACCACAACAGCTTCAATCGATTTCTTCATGATCGGACTGTAGGTCAGCACTGTATCCACTTTGGCTGCGGATAAATTGAACGATGCAAATAAGATTATGGATAACAGAAATAAGGAGAATTTTTTCATAGATTGCATATTATTAATGTGTGATTGATTTGAGATTTGGTCTGAAAATTACTAAAATAAAACGATTAAACCCGAGATTTGTAATTGCATTTATTCAAAAATATAAAACAAGTTAGACTGATCTTCAAAAATCAGTCTAACTTGCTTTTTATTCAATTAATTTTATTTGCTTAAATCAATTTTGTAGTAGGTCACCTTGCCTGTGGTAGGATAAACCCCTGCGATATTAAGCGTTTTGTTGGTTTTCAGAGCATCGTTATAGATATTCTCAAAATCCTTCACAGATGTCATGTTTCTGTTGTTGATTTTCAGGATGATATAGCCGGGATTAACACCCAATTCTCTGAATTTACCTGCGCTGGATACTACTTCCAAACCTGAGTCAATACCGAGGGCTTCTTTTACCGTATCAGTGATTGGTTTCAACTGTACTCCGAGGTCTTGCTGAAATTTATTGGTAGAAACTACATCGGTTGTGCCTTCTGCATTCATCAGATTTACGTTTGTCCGCATCTGTTTGTTTGCCCGCACGTAGCCGATAGTGATTTTGTCGCCAGGACGGTAGCGTCCTACTTGCTCCTGCAGTTCGGCAGTAGAGTTTACTTTCACGCCGTTAACTTCATTGATTACGTCGTCTTTTTTGATGCCAGCTTTTTCGGCAGCTCCACCGCTTACAACGTCAGCCACCAATGCTCCATTCAGAGTTTTTAGGTCTTTTTCTTTTGCAATTTCAGTAGTGATATCACCGATGCTTACGCCGAGCAAAGCACGCTGTACAACGCCGTGTTCACGAATGTCTGTAACAACTTTTTGAACAATGCTGGTAGGAACTGCGAATCCGTAACCTGCGTACGAGCCGGTTTGAGAAGCAATAGCAGTGTTGATTCCGACAAGTTCACCGTTTGTGTTAACGAGAGCGCCTCCGCTGTTTCCACTGTTGATAGCGGCATCGGTTTGGATAAATGATTCGATGGAAAGTTTTTCTGTACGTCTGCCGTAGCGGTCGGTTCCAATGATTCCAAGGTTACGCGCTTTGGCACTAACTATACCTGCGGTAACTGTAGAGGTCAGGTTAAATGGATTTCCCACTGCAAGTACCCATTCACCTACTTTCAGATTGTCTGAATCGCCAAATTTAACAAAAGGAAGGTCTTTTCCATCTACTTTCAGCAGAGCAATATCTGTTGAAGGGTCCGTGCCCACCAATTTTGCTTTGAAGCTTCGTTTGTCGTTCAGTGTAACGTCAATCTCGGTTGCTCCGTCAATCACGTGATTGTTGGTAACGATATATCCGTCCTGGCTGATGATAACGCCTGAACCTGAACCGAGCGGTTGTGCTTCACCCGGATCTTGTTGCTGCTGTTGCTGACCACGCTGTCCAGGTCCAAAGAAAAACTCGAAAAATGGATCGCCAAACATATCGCCTCCGCGCTGCTGGCGTGGTGCTTTAGTTTTTACGTGAACTACGGCGTGTACCGTAAGTTCAGCTGCAACTGTAAAATCGGTTTCAAATGCTCGCTGCGCACTGGCAAAACGGGCTTTCACATCCTGATTGGAAGGACTGGATGACTCAATATACTCAACGTCGTTGCTTTTATTCTGAACAAAATTTGTAGCCCAGCTTGTGGCGGCGCTGACAGCGATTACTAATAAAACCAGAAAAAGTGTGGTTTTTGATTTTCTTTCGGTCATATACTTAAAAATTTAATTCGATTTATTTTTTTATTTTTTATTTTTTTGATCTGTGCAAAAATAATCAAATGCCGTGCCTCATTTACACGTTGATATTGATATTTGGTCAATTTTAACAATGTTAAAATTTTGCTTAACGCGCTTTAACGGTATATCAGAGCAATGTTTAAAATTTATAAATGCTTTAAACCAAAAAAGCATCCATTCTGACAGATTTTTTAAGTGGTAGCAAATTTGTCAGTTATTATGACAAAAATACTTGATAATGTAAATATATCAGTTCTATTTGTCTAAATCTTCAATAATCCTCTGAAACCACGAACAGCATAATAAGATTCTGCTCCGTTGTGGTAAGTGAAAACAGTGTTGTATCGCCTATCTCCAAAAAT
>CAZIRA010000212.1:0-3137 GCA_964541615.1 uncultured Paludibacter sp. | reverse complement strand
GAAAATATGTAGTGGTAAGACACGACAACGGACTTGAAACTGTTTATGCGCACCTCAGTGCAGTTACCTGCAAACAAGATCAACGCGTAGAAGCTGGGCAGGAACTGGGATTGAGTGGAAATACAGGAAGATCTACCGGGCCTCATCTTCACTTCGAAACCAGATACGTAGGCAATGCTTTCAATCCTGCAACGATTATCAATTTTGACAACAAAGTAGTATATGCAGCCAACTACACGCTGACTAAAAGGAAAAACTTTGGATATCAACAGGTTAAAGCTAAAACAAGCCAGCTTGCTAAATACTACAAAGTGCGCAAAGGAGACAACTTAAGCAGAATTGCAGCCAGAAACGGTACTACTGTCAACAAATTGAAATCGATGAACGGACTTAAATCAAGCAGTAAAATTAAACCCGGTCAAAGATTGAGAATCAGATAATAAGAATCAGCAAATGACACAAAAAAGGAGTTAAAACCAATGTTTAACTCCTTTTTCTTTTATTCCAGGTAACCAAACTTACCTTGATTAAAATCGTCGTAAGCCTGCAAAATCTCATCCCGGTTGTTCATTACAAACGGACCGTAAGAAAACAAGTTCTCTTCGATTGGCTCACCACTCAGTACGAGAACGATTGCATCCGATTCTGCTTTGATCCGGATATCCGTACCTTTATTTTCGAAAAGCACAAACTGATCAGTTTCGACAAGTTGATCCTCAATAGAAATTTTTCCTTCAATAACCAGCATTGCAGTATTGTAATTTTCAGGAAGTGTAAAATCTGCCAAGGATCCTTTTTTAAGTCTTGCATTGTACATTTCTATTGGAGTGAAAGTGCTTGCTGAACCCTCTGTCCCTTTATAATTACCCGCAATAACTTCGATAGCTCCATCTCCACCGGGAAGTTCGAATTTCCCGAAATCCTTCTGCTCTATGGCTTGATACTTCGGTGTACTCATCTTATCTTTCGAAGGCAGATTCACCCAGAGCTGTACCATCTGAAATTCACCGCCTCCCCTGCTCCACTCTTCTTCATGATATTCTTTATGCAGAATTCCACTGGCAGCGGTCATCCATTGTACGTCTCCTTCGCCAATTACGCCCGAATTACCAAAACTGTCATGGTGAGCCACTTTGCCTTTGTAAGCAATGGTTACCGTTTCAAATCCACGGTGTGGATGCGAACCTACTCCACGGGGATCAGTCGAAGGTGGAAATACGATCCTTGCTCCATAATCCAGCAAGAAAAACGGACTCATCCTGTATTTATTGGTGATGCTTCCCGTAGGGAAAAAATTGTGTACTCGGAATGCATTTCCTACCCAGTGAGGTGCAGGTGGATTGAAAACATTCTCTATTGCTCGTTTCATATTGGTATTTTTTATACTTAAAACAATTTTTATTAATATAAGTTTATAGGTAAAATCTATTTAATATAGCCTCTGTTATTCTTGTAACTAATCATAAGTAGAAAACTCAATAACCGAATTATACATTGTTTTATCAAAATCTCACAGGAATAGCATTTACGTAATCATTTTTTCCGATCTATCAAGCTACATTTTGTCATAAATCTTTTCATGCAATCGATTGAAATTGATTAATATATGTTATCATTAAAAATATTTTAATTTAAAGTAAATCAGCTGTAGCTTTGTAAAGTCATTAAATATCAAGATATAAATATATTAATCAATAATTAAAAACTATCTAAAGGAATGAATTTATTTGTAAAAAAACTACTTCTGTCAATTTTGCTTGGTTTTTCATTCAACCTGTTTTCGCAGGCACCTTCACAGAGTGACGCCGTAATGCTTCAAGGTTTTTATTGGGATTCAAATGCTGCAACATCCTGGCAGCAACTGTACAAAATATCAGGAGATATTTCAGGCAATTTTGATATTGTATGGCTTCCTCCTTCAGCTTATTCGAGTGGTGGAACAGGTTATATGCCTAAACAATGGAGTAATCAGACGTCGGACTGGGGTGCGAGATATGAGTTAGTTCGATTAATAAATGCATTGAAAGCAAATAATTGCCGAAGCATGGCAGACATTGTAGTGAATCACCGCGATACAAAATCTTCGTGGATTGATTTTTTCCAAGATGACTTTGGGACATATGGAAGTTTCCAATTTACTTCAAATGTTATTTGCAGAAACGATGAAGCAGTAACAAAAGGACATTTATCAGCTGGTCAGGCGGGAGATTGGGATACAGGTGATAACTTTGACGGCACGCGTGACCTTGACCATAAAAATGCAAATGTGGGTAGTGCTATAAATGCGTATATGAAATGGATGAAAAACGAGATGAATTACGATGGCTGGCGCTACGATATGGTTAAAGGATTCAGCGGTAGTTACATCAACCAATACAATGCTTCGGGAGAAGGTTATATGTCGGTTGGGGAGTACTGGGATGCAGACTACAATGCTGTATGGGGATGGATCAACGCTACAGGAAAAACAAGTACAGCATTCGATTTCCCGATGAAATACGCTGCATTAAATAATGGCTTAGCAGCTGGAGATTATGCTAATATGGCTTGGAAGGATGGAAATATTAGTCGTCCGGCCGGATTGGCTCACAGTCCACAATCCAGAAGATATTCAGTTACATTTGTTGATAACCACGATACATACCGCGATGGAAGCAAATATAGCGGAAACGTACAACAGGCTAATGCATTTATTTTGTCATCACCTGGTATTCCCTGCGTGTTTTATCCACATTGGAGAGACAATAAAGATGCTATCAACGCTATGATTAAGGCCAGGAAATCAGTAGGTTTGCACAGTGAATCGGATGTGGAAGTGCAAAACACAAATGGTTATTACAAAGCTTATTCTGTCGGAACCTGTGGTTCCATGCTGACTTACATCGGTCCATCGGAAAGCACTTGGAGTAATGATGTACCAGGTGGTGGCGGTTGGACAAAAGCTTGCAGTGGCAACGGCTGGGCAATGTACACGAATGTAACGAATTCGAATTGTGAAACTGCTCACCAAACAGGAATTGACAACGGAATCAATCCAAATCCTGCTCCGTTTACTTCCATCAATATCACAGTTGAAGTGCCATCTACCTGGACTAATGTCAAAGCAACAATTATTGTACCAGCAGCCCCATTTAGCA
>CAZIRA010000211.1:0-3177 GCA_964541615.1 uncultured Paludibacter sp. | reverse complement strand
TATCTTTGTCAAAAAAATACCACTATGCACAAAATCCTCGTAATCAATCCCGGATCTACCTCTACGAAAGTGGCTGTTTTCGAAGACAGCAAACAAATTGAACTATTTTCTGTACGCCATTCAGTGGAAGAACTGATGCAGTTTCCTCACGTCATCGATCAATTTGATTTTCGGTACGATTTGATTTTGAAAACACTGGAGGAGAAAGGAATCAGCCTCGATTTCTCTGTGGTGATGGGACGCGGCGGTATGCTTCCTCCGATTGAATCCGGTATTTACGAAGTGAATGAAAAGATGCTTGCCACTCTCCGTAAAGCTGAGCGTGGCGAACATGCAAGCAATCTTGGCGCTTTCCTTGCTGAAAAAATTTCAGGTCAGATTCCCGGTTGTAAGGCTTACATTGCTGATCCGGTTTCAGTTGACGAAATGCAGGAAATTGCCCGTATCAGCGGAATGCCTGAAATCCCACGTCAATCGATTTTCCATGCATTAAACCACAAGGCGGCAGGCCGTTTTCATGCCTCGAAAGTAGGAAAGAAATACGAAGAGTTGAATCTGGTGATTGCTCATTTGGGTGGAGGTATTTCTGTTGCCTCGCATAAAAAAGGACGCGTAATTGATGTAAATCAGGGACTGGATGGTTACGGGCCTATTTCTCCTGAGCGCTCCGGTACGTTGGATAATGGCCAAATGGTGCGTTTGTGTTTTTCAGGAAAATATACCGAGCGTGAAATCATGCGTAAACTGGCCGGAAAAGGTGGTCTGATTGCTCATCTCGGCTCCAACGATGTGCAGGAATTGGTAAAGAAAGCCGAAGGAGGCGATGAAAAGGTGAAATTAGTTCTTGACGCCATGTGCTACACGATCGGGAAAGAAATCGGCTCGATGCTGATGGTCTTTAAAGGTGATGTGGACGGCGTAATTTTGACTGGAGGCGTAGCTTTTAGCGATTACGTGGTTGCACGGGTGAAAGAGATGATTGAACCTTATGCAAAAGTATTTGTGCTGGCAGGTGAAGATGAAATGGGAGCGTTGGCAGCTAATGCGGTCCGATTGCTGAATGGAGAGGCGGAGAGTTCGGTGTTTTAGACTATTAATTTCAGGTCCCAGGTTCTGAGTTTCGGGTATCGGGTTCCGGTATTTTTGTATTTCAAACTTCGTTCTTCGTGCTTTGAGCTTCAAACTTTTTCCTTGCAAATTTCTCATTCCAAACCACCCAAAGCAGGAAAATCATCGCATAGAAAGCATATTTCAGGATATATTCGTGCCACAGCTCAAATTGCTGAGGATGTTTCTCCATGATTGCCGTGATAAAAATAATGCGGAAATTATTGAAAAGATATACCAGCACTAATCCCATCGGAATATACCACAGTTTGTGCCTCCATGGTCCTTTGTAGAAAGCAATGATGCAGAAAAAAATGTAAGCCTGCTTAATTCCGGAGCATCCCCAAATCACCCAGATAGCTCCACGACTGCCGGTCGTATGCCTTATCACGTTATTTGGCAGAAGATCCGTTTCATAGCCGAAAAAATTGAGTATTTTATGCGTCAAAACTGCAATATGCTCTGCCATTACCGCAAAAGGGTAAGTGATATCAATGCCAAAAAACTTCACCACATCGCCGTTTTCATCTCCCACAACAAAAAATTTCCAGAAAAAATGCGATACCAACAAAATTATAATAAAATAAATAACGCCTGATCCGCTTCCTTTGAAAGGAGAATATTCTGGAACACTGTTATCCTTATTTTGTTGGTTGAAAATTTTCATTTTTCAAGAAATTCTTGATGTAATTTTTAAAAACTATCCATTGAGTGGCCCTACGCGTGCAAACGGAGTTTCGTCCAACTCGCAGAAATCTCCTTTCAGATACTTATAGTGCCCTGTAATAGCAATCATCGCTGCATTATCTGTAGTAAATGCAAATGGTGGAATATACACTTCCCAGCCATATTTTTCCGCATGATCGTGGAAAGACTGACGAAGCGCTGAATTTGCTGAAACACCGCCTGCCACAGCAACCTGATTAATACCAAGATCGGCAGCTGCTTTCCGGAGCTTGTCCATCAGAATTTCGATTACAGTAAACTGCAAACTGGCACAAAGATCATTCAGGTTCTCTTTCACAAAGTCAGGATTTTCTTTCAATTTATCCCTCAGAAGGTAGAGAAATGAAGTTTTTAATCCGCTGAAACTGTAATCATAACCTTTAATTTGCGGTTTATTGAGTTTGAAAACTTTCGGATTGCCTTCTTTTGCTAGCCTATCCACATAAGGTCCGCCGGGGTAGGGAAGTCCCATCACTTTGGCACATTTGTCAAACGCCTCACCTGCTGCATCGTCAATTGTCTGCCCGATTACCTCCATGTCAAGGTAGTCGCGAACCAGCACAATCTGTGAATTTCCGCCCGAAACGAGCAGGCATAAAAATGGAAATTTCGGGAATTTTTCATCCTCTTTTCCCTGACTGAGAAAGTGTGCCAAAACATGCGCCTGCAAGTGATTCACTTCCACCAGCGGAATGCTCAGTGCCTGTGAAAAACCTTTAGCAAATGAGGTGCCTACAAGCAGCGAACCAAGCAAGCCCGGTCCGCGCGTAAAAGCAATGGTAGTCAGTTCATTCCTGTCTACTCCTGCTTCTCTAAGAGCTTCGTGAACCACGGGAATAATGTTTTGCTGGTGTGCACGCGAAGCCAGCTCAGGTACCACGCCGCCGTATTTTTCGTGAATTTTTTGGCTGGCAATGATGTTTGAAAGCATCACACCGTTGCGAATTACTGCCGCTGAAGTATCATCACAGGAAGATTCAATCCCAAGTATAGTAATATCTTTTTGCATAAATTTCTTAGTAATTAAACACTAAATGAGTGTATTTGTTTGAAATATTGGAAGAAACACCCATGCCCAAAACAAATCTGACAAACTAAGGCATGATTAAATGCGTATACCAGTTTTACAAAAACATTATAAAGGCTCATTTCCCCCTTTGGAGGGGTAGGGGGCAGACATAAAAATTATAAAACCATAAATATAGAAATCAAAAATTCATCCATTCAATTATTTGTAACAATTGGTTTAATTTTTGTGTTCAATCTCAAAAACTCTGCAAAAGTACGAACTAAAAGCCTGTTTCCAATGCTTAAATAGCGAAAAATTAGTTACTTTTGTAGATT
>CAZIRA010000210.1:0-3191 GCA_964541615.1 uncultured Paludibacter sp. | reverse complement strand
CGACTGAAAATCAGAGCCGGAAGATGACGATGTGGTACGACAAACCGGCAACTGTCTGGAACGAAGCTTTGCCCATCGGAAACGGGCGGCTGGGAGCAATGGTTTTTGGTAGTCCCGCTACAGAAAAACTGCAATTGAATGAAGAAACTTTTTGGTCTGGCAGTCCTTCAAGAAACGATAATCCGAATGCCCTTGCAGCATTACCGGAGATTCGCAGGTTGATTTTTGAGGACAAATATTACGAAGCCGAAAGATTGGTGAATCAAAACATGATGACACCGAGAAATGGTTCCAAATACCAGATCGTTGGAAATCTGAATCTTACATTTCCGGAGCACGGGAATTTTACCGGCTACAGGCGCGAGCTGAACCTGGATAATGCTGTATTTACTGCCGAATACAAGGTTAATGGAGTAAAATTTCGTCGTGAGATTTTTGCTTCAAAACCCGACCAGGTCATTGTCTTACGATTGACAGCCGATAAACCTGGAAAATTAACTTTCGATGCCACACTGGATAGTCCTTTACAAAAAGGAGTACGTGTTACAAACGGGAATACGCTGGAGATGAGCGGACTGTCCGGTGATCATGAAGGAATTCAGGGACAGGTGAAATCGCTCACACAGGCAAAAATCTTTTCCCGGGGAGGAATAATTACCGGTGAAAACGATAAAATCAGAGTTGTAAAAGCAAATGAAGTACTCATTTTAGTTTCTATTGCCACAAATTTTACCGACTACCAGAATCTTGCGGAGGATGAAACCGCCAAATGCACGGCTTTTCTGGCAAATGCCGAAAAGAAATCATTCCGGCAATTGCTGAAACGACACGTGAAGGCGTATAGTGATTATTTTAGTCGGGTAGAATTATCGCTTGGAGGTTCTCCGGCAGAACTTCTTCCCACCGATGAGCGGATTAAAAACTTTGCTTCGTCGGTCGATCCGGCTTTGGTTTCCATGTACTTTCAGTTTGGCCGATATCTGCTGATTTCCAGTTCACAGCCCGGCGGACAACCTGCAAACCTGCAAGGAATCTGGAACGGAAGTACCAATCCGGCGTGGGACAGCAAATACACCATCAACATCAACACGGAAATGAACTACTGGCCGGCTGAAAAATGCAACCTGCCCGAAATGCATGAACCGTTGATGAAAATGGTAAAAGAATTGTCGCAGACCGGTCAAAAAACAGCAAAAGATATGTACGGTGCCCGCGGTTGGGTGGTGCATCACAATACTGATATCTGGCGTATTTCGGGTGTCGTGGACGGCGCAGCCTGGGGCATGTGGCCCATGGGAAGTACCTGGCTTACTCAACACCTGTGGGAGAAATACCTTTACAGCGGCGATGTGGAATTTCTCAAATCAATTTATCCCGTGATGAAATCTGCCTGTGAATTTTATCAGGACTTTCTGGTGGAAGAACCGGTGCATAAATGGCTGGTAGTAAGCCCGTCCATTTCTCCCGAAAATTCGCCTGCAGGTCGTCCGTCGCTTTGTGCCGGAGCTACGATGGATAATCAGCTTTTGTTTGACTTATTCACAAAAACGCTTCGGGCAGCCGAATTGCTGGGCGATGACAATGCAATTAAGAACGGATATCAAAAAGTAATCGATCGGTTGCCGCCGATGCAGATTGGCAGGTTTGGTCAGTTGCAGGAGTGGATGGAAGACTTGGACAATCCGAATGACAAACACAGGCACGTATCACATCTTTACGGATTGTATCCGGGCAATCAGATTTCACCCTATTCCAATCCTGAACTTTTTGAAGCGGCCCGTACCACGTTGATTCATCGAGGAGATGTATCTACAGGCTGGTCTATGGGCTGGAAAGTGAATTTCTGGGCAAGACTCCTTGATGGAAATCATGCGCTGAAACTGATAAAAGACCAGCTTACCCTGGTTGATCCGTTCAACTCCGGGAATAACGGCGGTACCTATCCCAATTTTCTGGATGCACATCCGCCGTTTCAGATTGACGGAAATTTCGGATGTACAGCCGGCATTGCCGAAATGCTCCTCCAAAGCCACGATGGCGCCATTCATCTGCTTCCCGCACTTCCGGATGAATGGAAAGATGGAAAAATAAAAGGACTCAGAGCTCCGGGTGGATTTGAAGTCAGTTTTGAGTGGAAAGAAGGTAAAGTTCAAAAACTTGAAATTGTGTCCAATCTGGGTGGTAATTGCCGGATTCGTGTGCCTAATGAACTTTCAGTTGGCAGAAAAGCCGGATTGAAAACAGCCGAAGGTGAAAATTTAAATCCGTTTTATGAAATTCCCGAAATTAAAAAACCATTGATTGCAGACGGAATAAATAAAAAACCGTTGGAACTGAAAAAGACATTTACATATGATCTTCTGACAAAGTCGGGTAAAAATTACAGTTTGAGAAAACAGAAATAATCCTATTCAAAAAAACATATAAAGAGCGGCTGATTTTCCTGAAAAAGATCTATCGTCAATTTGCACAATAAAAAGTATCATTTTCGTATTGGAAAGGAACGAGTAGACAACTTTTTGCAACAAATTTGAAAACTTAATTCACCAAATTAACTTAGTTTTGAATGTTAATTAAAATGTATAAAATGCTGTTATAATTTCATTTTAAAATTTACATTTTAATTGTTGTATATTCAACTTTTTTCCTGTAACAAATAGAAAAAATCACGATTGTGTTCAGATTTCACACTAAAATATTCATTATTTTAATAGGTATTTCCTTTATTTCTTCCTGCGCCATGAAGAAAGATGAGGTTGTGTCGCCACGTGAAATTATTTCAATTAACGAAGGATGGTCTTTTTATAAATACGATAGAGAACAAACGCCTGACAATTTGATTTATGACATCAGACCTGAAATCGGCGGAAACAACGAATACCTCGTTGCCGATGCAAAACCCACCGAAGCTGTAAAATCGGACTATCAGTCTCAAAACCCGATTCTAAAGCCCTGGATACTTCCCACAGCCAACAATTTTATGGAAGATAAATCCAATCAGTACGTACGACCGGTCGGAAATCCCGGAATAGATTTTCCGTTTGTTCAAAGCGATTTTGACGACACCAATTGGATGAAAGTAAACCTGCCGCACGACTGGGCTGCAAACGGACCTTTCTACGAAGGCGAGAATCCGGAAGTGGGTGGCGGCATGGGACGCCTTCCCATTCAAGGTGTAGCTTGGTACAGAA
>CAZIRA010000209.1:0-3204 GCA_964541615.1 uncultured Paludibacter sp. | reverse complement strand
AACACAAAAATAACATACAATCTTTAATAATGCTTAACTATTATTATAGCGATACAATTGATCAATTTCTGATTAAAACCAGGAATGAAATTCTTGGTCAAATTACAAGTTTAAATCAATTTGATTCCAACAGAAATACAAATCAATCTTGGGAGAGGCAAATTGATATTTTAAAGGAAAGTTTAATTGGATTAAATGGTGAATTGTATTTTGAATTTTCTATACCCAGAATGGGTAGACGTGTTGATTGTGTGCTGATAATTCAGAATATTGTATTCGTTGTTGAGTTTAAAGTTGGTGAGAAAGAATACTTAAATTCCAATTATGATCAGGTTTGGGATTATGCACTCGATTTGAAGAATTTTCACAAACCAAGTCACACTGCATTATTAGTTCCAATATTAGTAGCAACAGAAGCTCATGGTCTTGAATTTCAGTTTTTAGAAACTTCCCACGAAGATAAATTAATTAAACCTCTAAAAGCCAACAAAAAGAATTTAAAGAAGATATTACATAATTGTCTTGATTACCAAAAGGAAAATCTAACAATTAATGGCAATGAGTTTGTTACTGGGAGTTATTCACACCTACACCGACTATCATTGAAGCAGCAGTAACAATGTATAAAAATCATTCAGTGAAAGATATTACACGGAGTGATGCAGATGCAGTAAATTTGACTACAACTACAAAGTCAGTTTCTGAAATTATCGAGCGTGCTCAAATTGAAAAAAAGAAAATAATATGTTTTGTGACTGGCGTTCCAGGTGCTGGGAAAACATTAGTTGGCTTAGATATAGCAACAAAACATTTAGATAAAGAAAAAGACACTCATAGTATATTCTTGTCAGGCAACGGTCCGTTGGTAGCAATACTTCAAGAAGCATTAACCAGGGATACAGTTACACGACAAAAAGAAGTAGGCAATAAAATCACCAAAAGTAAAGCCAAGGAAGGAGTTAAAGCTTTTATTCAAATAATACATCATTACAGAGATGCTTATTTAGTTGACCCTACTGCGCCGTTTGGACCATGTAGCTATTTTTGATGAAGCTCAAAGAGCATGGGATAAAGAGCAAACAGTGAATTTTATGAAACGAAAAAAGAACCAACCTGATTTTGCTTATTCAGAACCGGAGTATCTTATTTCTTGTTTGGATAGGCATCAGGATTGGGCGGTAATTGTTTGTTTAGTTGGTGGTGGTCAGGAAATTAACACTGGTGAAGCTGGAATATCAGAATGGCTATATGCTATAAAAAACTCATTTCCCGAATGGGAAGTACATATCTCTCCAAATTTAACCGATAGCGAGTACAATGCTTTTGATGCGATTAAAGAAATAGAGAATGATTGCATTACGGTTTATAATTCTGACTTACATTTATCTGTATCAATGCGCTCATATCGAGCTGAAAATGTATCATTATTCATTAAACAATTATTGGATTTAGATACAGAAGCCGCAATTGAAACATTAAAACATATCTCTGATAAATATCCTATTGTAATTACCAGAGATGTAGAAACAGCAAAAAAATGGTTGAAAGAAAAGGCCAGAGGAACTGAACGTTATGGAATTGTTGTTTCTTCACAAGCATATCGTCTTAAACCTATGGCTATTGATGTGCGTGTTGAAACAGACCCTGTACATTGGTTTTTAGGAGAAAAAAACGATGTACGTTCCTCTTATTATCTCGAAGATGTGGCAACAGAGTTTCAGGTACAAGGTCTTGAGCTCGATTGGGCATGTGTAACTTGGGATGGTGATTTTAGATACTCAAAAGACGAATGGAAGACATTTTCTTTCGTCGGAAATAAATGGCAAAATATAAAAAAAGAAGAACGAAAATTATATTTGAAGAACGCATACAGAGTTCTGCTTACACGTGCCCGTCAAGGCATGGTGATTGTAGTTCCCGAAGGAAACAAAGAAGATCATACTCGGCAGCCAGAATTCTACAATAGTACTTATGAATACTTTAAGGAAATAGGATTAAAAGAAATTTAATAAAAGTAAGTGAAGTTGTGCCACCTTATTACTGGAAAGTAAAGGCCGGACAAAGCATTTTTCACGTTCATATTCATTTAATACCAAGGTTTAAAGGTGATGTGTAGAATCCGAGAGGGGGAGTGAGAGGGGTGATACCCGGGAAAAGGAATTATTAAAGAAAATTACTTAACTTCCGTTTATTCTAAGCATTATTAAACTTATGGGAGTCAAGGTGAAATAAATAAAATATTGTATTTTTGCGCATGAACAATTTAGCATTTCTGGATACTGAAATTGATCCTAAAAGCGGACTCATACTCGATATCGGGTGTTTGAAAGGTGATGGGAGTCAGTTTCATCGTAATTCTATTGCTGAATTTATTCCATTTATCAGCGGTTCAACTTATGTCTGTGGTCATAATATTCTGCATCACGATATTAAATATATCGGACGCACACTTTATGATGCCGGAGTTACGGCTGTGATCGATACCTTATTTTTATCTCCTTTGTTGTTTCCTTCCAAGCCCTATCATGCCCTGCTGAAAGATGAAAAGTTACAGACGGATGAAATTAATAACCCGCTGAATGATGCGATAAAAGCCAGGGATTTGTTTTACGACGAGATAGCATCTTTTAATCAGACAGACAGTGATTTGCAACACGTTTTTTACGCATTATTGCACGATAAACGTGAATTCAAAGCTTTTTTCAGATACATTTCATTTGTTCCCAGTGACCATTCTTCAGTGGAAGATATTATCAGCAGGAAATTCAAAAATGAAATATGCGAAAATGCATCATTATCAAAGCTGATAGCCGAAAATCCGGTAGAACTTACTTATTGTTTATCGCTGATAAATTCATTTATACAGCATAAAAATATTCACTCCATTACTCCGCCCTGGGTACTTAGAAATTATCCGGAAGTTGAACGCATCCTGTTTAAACTCCGGAACAATCCGTGTTTGACAGGTTGTTCCTATTGTAATAGTGTACTGGATATTCACAACGGATTAAAACGGTATTTTGGTTTCGATTCATACCGTACCTACGGAGGCGAACCCCTTCAGCAAAAAGCAGTAAAAGCAGCGGTTGATAACAAATCATTGCTTGCCGTATTCCCGACCGGAGGGGGTAAATCCATTACGTTTCAGGTCCCTGCACTCATGAGTGGTGATAATGCGAATGGACTTACCATTATTATTTCTCC
>CAZIRA010000208.1:0-3215 GCA_964541615.1 uncultured Paludibacter sp. | reverse complement strand
TTTATGTGTTAGTTGTCGCTAAAAATCATTGAAAACAATTAAATCATAGTTTAAAAGATGAAAGTTATTAATTTATCAGACCAGCCGTCCATCTTTCAGCAGTACCTGAAAGAGATTCGTGCCGTAGATATTCAGAAGGATTCACTCCGTTTTCGTCGTAATTTGGAGCGAATGGGCGAACTTATGGCATATGAAATCAGCAAAACGCTTAACTACCGCCCTACCAAAGCAAAAACTCCGCTTGGCGTGGCTGAATTGCTGAAAATTGATGAGAAAATAGTGATTTCGACTATACTGCGAGCCGGAATTCCTTTTCATCACGGCTTCCTGAATACGTTTGATTTGGCGGAAAATGCGTTTGTTTCTGCTTATCGGAAATATAAAGACGCATTGAAATTTGACATTTTCATCGAATATATTGCATCGCCCAAGCTGGATGGAAAAACCCTTATCATCACTGACCCGATGCTTGCCACGGGAGGCTCCATGGAGCTGGCGTACGGCGCTTTGTTGACCAAGGGTAAACCCAAAAAGGTAATCATTGCCAGCATCATTTCAAGTCAGCCGGCCATCGATTATATGAAAGATAAATTCTCTGACGATGTGGTGCTTTGGACAGTTGCCATTGATCCTGAACTGAACGAGCATTCCTATATCGTGCCCGGACTCGGAGATGCAGGTGATCTGGCTTACGGAGAAAAACTATAGAAAGAAAATTTATTTAGATTTTAAAAAATGAAGCCAACTATATCATTGAGACTTAGTTGGTTTTTTTTATTTTTTAATCTATTACGCCCAAACATGCCAATTTAAGAATGATTCCTGCTTCAAAATATTGAAAATAACAAGATAAAATATTTGGGAGGTTCAAAATTTGTAGTACTTTTGCATCTCGAAGTTGAATGGGTTTGTGTTTTTGAGGGTTTCACTCGTTTTTAGAGTAAAAATTCAATTAGAATAACCTGCCTGTTTCAACCGGAAGAGGCCCGAATGGTGGAATGGTAGACACGAAGGACTTAAAATCCTTTGGCCTTTATCGGCTGTGGGGGTTCAAGTCCCCCTTCGGGTACTTTTTTAAAACGCTCGTAATCGATTGATTGCGAGCGTTTTATTTGTGCGATACGCACACACCATATATCTTGGTTCAAATCCTTATTTTTTAGAAATTTTATACAGCCTTCCTTCGTCAGTAATGGCGAATAGCATGCCTTTGTATTCGGTAATGTCACGAACACGCTGTCCTTCTCCTTCCATGATTCGTTCTTCACCTACTACCTTGTTGTTTTTGATCACAAGGCGGATAACGTGCTTACTACTCAATCCGGTGATAAACAGGTTGTTTTCCCATTCAGGGATTGCACTGGAGCGGTAAAACTTCATTCCACCCGGAGAAATTACCGGATCCCAGTAGTACACCGGCTGCTCTACGTCGGCACGCTGTGTTATTCCTTCACCAATTGTGGCTCCGCTGTATTCAATTCCGTAGGTCACTGCAGGCCAGCCATAGTTTTTACCGGGTTTGATCAGGTTCAGTTCGTCGCCACCGCGTGGACCCATTTCTACTACCCACAAATCACCCGTAACGGGATGAAGATCGATCCCAAGCGGATTGCGGTGTCCGTAAGAATAGATTTCGGGGAAAGCTCCTGCCGTCTTTGCAAAAGGTCCGTTTGCCACCGGTTTCCCTTCAGGAGTGATATGTACCACTTTCCCAAAAGCATTGTCCAGGGACTGAGCTTTTACCCGAGAATCTACGTTGGAACGCTCGCCGGCTCCGAAGAAAATATTGCCATCTTTGTCAAAAATCAGCCTTCCACCGTAGTGTCCGGTACTTTTCCATGACGGCAAAGCTCTGTAGATAACCTGTACATTCTCCAGTTTTGATTCGTCGGCAGATAATTTTGCTTTTGCAATGGCCGCAACTGTGCCTTCAGCGGCATTTTCAGAAAAGACAAAATAGATAAGACGGCTGGTTTTGAAATCCGGCGATAGCGTCAAACCTTGCAATCCCCCTTGACCGCCTGAATTAACTGCAGGAATTCCTGTGATTTTTGAACTTAATTTTCCGTCAGCGGTGGCAATAAGCATTGATCCGGCTTTTTCAGTAATCAGCAATCGGCCGTCAGGAAGCGGCACAATGCTCCAGGGACGTGCTAATCCTTCGGATATTACTTTTACTTCAAATGGCGTGGCGGTCTTTACACCTGCTGCACGAGTCTGGCCTTCAAATGCCGGTTTATAATCTGTGTTTGGACTGTTAGTTTCTACCGGAGGCAGTGTGCCAACGCCAGTATTGTTGGCTTTTCCGTTGTTTTCACTGCTCTTGCAGAAGGTGAAGAGAGCAAGTGCAGCAACAGGTATTACATACTTAAAAAATTTCATGTCTGGTTTGTATTTGTTATTATAATTATACGAATTTTGAATTCAAATATTAATTTATCGTTTGTATTTTGAAACATCTATTTTTTCATTTTCAAGAAGCTTCACTTTCAGATCCAATCCTCCTGCATAACCTGTCAGGCTATTGTTGCTCCCGATCACACGGTGGCACGGAATAATGATTGAGATCGGATTGTGCCCCACAGCACCGCCTACTGCCCTCGGAGAAACAAATTTGCCGTTTTGATTCCCGGAAACCTCGCGTGCCACATCACCGTAAGTTTTCAGCGTGCCGTATGGAATTTTCACCAAAACATCCCAAACCGCTTTTCTGAAACCGGTACCTTCCGGTGCAACAGGCGGCAAAGCTCCGGGATTTGTTCCTTCAAAATATTTATTCAACCACTGGATTGTCTGTACGAAAACCGGCAGATCATCCTTCTGATTAACTGTTTTATCCAAATCAGGAAAGTAATCCTGACCTTCAATCCAAAGTCCAGTAAGGCTTTCGCCATCACTTGCAAGCGTAAGCATTCCTGCCGGAGAAGCGTATTTACGAATGTAATTCATGTGATTATTATTTATTATTTACACTAAGGTCAGATAGCTTGTCCCGATTTATCGGGAGAACACGCCATTAATCATCTCCTTGTGTTTGAGAGTTTTCTCAAATGGCTGTTTCATGCGTTAATAATTTGTTTTTTAGTTGTTGCATGGAACTCGCATGCTAATTTTCATCTGAATTGGCGAATGCTTGCGTTCATGCTCGTTTCATGTGTGAGGATTTGAAAGATTATCGATAAATGAAATATATTTCTAAGCATTATTATTAATAA
>CAZIRA010000207.1:0-3232 GCA_964541615.1 uncultured Paludibacter sp. | reverse complement strand
AAAATTTATATTTATCCATCACACGACGTAGAAGCCGGAATACCGGAAAACGACAACGGTGATCATTTTGATATGCGAGATTATCACGTTTTCTCAATGGAAGATATTGATGGTGAGGTGATTGATCATGGCGTAGTGCTGAGCGTGAAAGATATTCCATGGGCCGGCCGCCAGCTGTGGGATTCGGATGTGGCGGAGAAAGATGGAAAATACTACCTCTATTTTTCGCTCAAAGATAAAAACGATGTATTTCACATCGGAGTTGCCACGAGCCACAGACCCGAAGGACCGTTCGTGGCCGAAAGTAATCACATTCCCGGAAGCTATTCCATCGATCCCTGTGCTTTTACCGACGAAGACGGTGCCTGTTACCTCTATTTCGGTGGGCTCTGGGGCGGACAGCTTCAACGCTACCGAAACAACAAAGCCATCGAATGCGGTCATGAACCGGCTGATGATGAGCCTGCTTTGTGTGGGAAAGTGGCAAAACTGAGTGAGAATATGCTCGGATTTGCCGAAGAACCACGCGATGTGTTGATTGTTGATAAAGACGGCACTCCTTTGAAAGCCGGAGACCATGACCGGCGCTTTTTTGAAGCATCGTGGATGCACAAATACAACGGAAAATACTACTTCTCTTACTCTACCGGAAATACCCATTTTCTTTGCTACGCAATCGGCGATAATCCTTACGGACCGTTTGTATATCAGGGCGTTATTCTGACTCCTGTTGTGGGTTGGACTACACATCATTCCATTGTGGAAATAAAAGGAAAATGGTATCTTTTCCATCATGACAGTGTACCTTCGGGCGGGCGTACCTGGTTGCGAAGCATGAAAGTGGTTGAACTCGAATACAACGATGACGGAACGATTAAAACGATTGACGGCGGAGCAGAATAATCCGGATTTTTCACTCAAATGCAGCTTGCAGAAATTTTTATGGCTGCTGCAGGAGTATAATCTTATTTCAACGAATAATAATGAAAAAAATAGCATTTTGTTTTCTCGTAGTTTTTATTAATCTTTTTGTAGTTCATGCTGAAGATGGGCACCGACTGTGGCTTCGTTTTAATACAAGTCAGGAAGGTGTCCATCACTTCAGCGGTCTGATGGGCGATAACAATGTACTGGCCATCAACGAATTTCAGGAAGCCTGGAAGTTGTTAACCGGAAGTTATCTGCCAGCTAACAAAGCACTTACAGATAAAGTGCTGGTGATTGGTACTTCGAAAAATAGAACTATCAAATCATTTGGATTCGAAAAAACGCTCAAATCGCTTGGAAACGAGGGCTATATTTTAAAGTCGGTTAATAAGAAAAACAAAATCTATACGGTTGTAACTGCAAATTCTGATGCCGGATTGTTGTACGGAGTATATCATTTGCTTCGCCTGATTCAAACCAGTCAGTTTGATGAAAATCTCAACATCATTGAAAAACCGGCTTACAACCATCGTTTGCTCAATCACTGGGATAACCTGGATCGTACTGTTGAGCGCGGTTACGCCGGTTATTCCATCTGGCGCTGGGACGAACTTCCTGCAAAAATATCACCGCTTTACAAAGCATATGCACGGGCAAATGCATCCGTCGGAATCAACGGAACGGTGCTCAACAACGTGAATGCTTCGCCTCAGATTTTGTCAAAAGAATACCTGGAAAAAGTTAAGATTATTGCCGGCGAACTTCGTCCCTACAACATCAAAACCTATCTTTCCATCAATTTTTCATCGCCCAAAGAGCTCGGCGGATTGAAAGATTCCGATCCGATGAATCCGGAAGTGCAGAAATGGTGGAAGGAAAAAGCAAAGGAAATCTATGCGATGATTCCCGATTTCGGAGGATTTCTGGTCAAAGCCAATTCAGAAGGGCTTCCAGGACCAATGGATTATGGAAGAACTCACGTGGATGGTGCCAATATGCTTGCTGATGCAGTGAAACCTTTCGGTGGAATTATTATGTGGAGAGCCTTTGTGTATGATCCCGATGGTGATGATAGAGCCAAGCAGGCATATCGTGAATTCAAGCCACTTGATGGAAAATTCAGAGACAACGTAATCGTCCAATTGAAAAATGGACCTGTCGACTTTCAGCCGCGCGAGCCGTTCAGTCCACTTTTTGGCGCCATGGAAAAAACGCCGATCATGGCTGAACTGCAGATTACGCAGGAATACCTCGGTTTCTCTAACCACATTGCCTACCTGGCTCCGATGTGGAAAGAATGCCTGGATAGCGATACTTATTGCAAAGGTGAAGGCTCAACGGTGGCTAAAACAACTGATGGCTCTATTTACAATCAAAAGATTACGGCTATTGCAGGCGTTGCCAATATCGGCGAAGACCTAAACTGGTGCGGAAATCACTTTGCGCAGGCCAACTGGTATGCATTCGGACGATTGGCGTGGAATCACGAACTTACATCAGAACAGATTGCCGACGAGTGGTTGAAAATGACATTTACCGGCGATAGAAATTTCATTGAACCGGTGAAAGAAATGATGCTTTCCTCGCGCGAGTCGGTCGTAAAATACATGATGCCGCTGGGTTTACATCATCTTTTTGCCTGGGGACATCACTATGGTCCGGAGCCCTGGTGCGAAGTGCCCGGAGCACGGCCCGACTGGCTGCCAAAGTATTATCACAACGCCAACGATACAGGAATTGGCTTTGACCGTACTACCTCAGGCAGCAATGCCGTAAGTCAGTACAATTCGCCGCTTCGTGAGCAGTTCAACGACATCGGAACCTGCCCGGAGAATCTGATTCTTTGGTTTCATCACGTGCCCTGGACTTATGGAATGAAAAGCGGAAATTCCCTCTGGGACGAACTTTGCTACACCTACGACGAGGGTGTGCAGGAGGTAAGGGAGTATCAGAAAACGTGGGATAAATTGGAGAAATATGTCGATGCAGAAAGATTCAGGCACGTTCAGTCGCGGTTGAAAATCCAATCGAGAGATGCTGTGTGGTGGAAAGATGCTTGCCTGCTCTATTTCAAACAATTTTCCCATATGCCGATTCCTTACGATATCGAACGTCCGGTTTGGGAACTGGAGGAGCTGATGAAAATAAAACTGGATATGACGCACCATAATTAAGTCAGAAGCCTGCCTGCCTCCGGCAGGTCAGAAATTAGAAGTCAGAAATTAGAAATTAGAAGTCAGAAAGAACCTCATAATTAAATCATTTTTTCTATGAAAACGAATGTATCTAAATTTTCATTTTTTCT
>CAZIRA010000206.1:0-3253 GCA_964541615.1 uncultured Paludibacter sp. | reverse complement strand
TTAGGTAAATCAATTGTAAAAATGCCATTATTCGGATTTGGATAAACCTCAATTTTCTCATCCCGGTTTAAATCACTAAGTCCGGTAACAGAAGCATATTTCATAACCGTAGTCCTTCTCATGCTGGCTTCATCGCGAAAAGCAACATAAGGATTGCCGTCGGCAGAAAATGCAAGGCTTGTGTATGTTGCATTTCCGGTTGAAAATGCATTGCCAACCTGAACCCAGTTTGAACCATCCAGTTTCATCAGGCTTGCTTTATTTGCTTTTCCGACATCTTTAAAAACCACAAACGGAGTTCCGTCAGGCGAAAATCTGATGTTCATGTACGAAGCCTGACCGTCAGAAAAGTTTGGGTTTCCAAGAATTGCCCAGGTAGAACCGTTTAGTTTATAAACGGTGGCTTTAGCATCGCTTTCCCAAGCTGCAACATAAGGAATCCCATTTTTAACGGCAAGTCCGTGGTATGCGTCATAAGTTCCGCCCGAGAATCCCTGTTGTCCCAGCAAAACCCAGTTGGTGCCGTCAAATTTCATTACACTTGCCTTGTAGCTTGCCCCATAATCGCGGTACAAAACGAAAGGAATGCCATTTTCCACGTCGAGATGAATTACATTAGTCATTCCGCCAGTGTTAAAACCGGGTGTTCCAACTGTAGTCCAGTTTCCGCCGGTAAATTTCATCACAGTGATTTTGCTGTTTAGCATCACATCTTCCAGTGCAACCCACGGAATTCCGTTATCGGTATCAATACTGATAACATCACAACGTGCCTGTGTAAAACCTGCTGGCCCAACATTAACCCAGGCTGTTCCGTCAAACTTCATCACCGATGCCTTGTTGCCGTTTGCAGCATCGCTGAATGCGATATAGAGTGTACCATTGCCATTAGCAAAGCCGAGGCTCGATACTTTGCCGGGTGTAAACCCTTTGCTGCCAACAGGCTCCCAGTTGGTGCCGTTAAATTTCATCACAGTGGCTTTATCGCCGTTTGCCTTGTCCTGATAAGCTACATAAGGAGTATCGTCAACCAGCAAAATCTGCTGGCTGAATGCTTCACCATCAGAAAATGCTTTTGCTCCCACCAGGCTCCATTGCTGGGCTGTGGATTGATTGAGAAATAAGGAGCATAATAAAAGAAATGTAAAAGCTTTCTTCATGGGTTAGTAATTTAATTAGTTAGTTTATTTAAAAACTGAGTGAGTTTATTTGATTGATTTGCAATATGATGTATACAACTTCAAAGATACATTTTTTTGAAGAAAAATAACAATAAATATACATTAGTCTGCAAATTCTCTTAACTCAAGGCATCGATATTGTCCTGATTTAAAATATCTTTTCCGTTGCTTTCATAGAGGGCGGCTATTCGCCGGGCGTACCGCTCTTCCACTTTTCCGCGAATAACTTTCATGGTGCTGTTTACCAGTCCGTTCTGTTCGGTGAACGGTTCGGGCAGTACAGCTACAGCGGCCGGAAGCCACCGTTCGGGAAACATTCCTTCGTGTTTTCCGCCTTTGCGGTATTCATTAATCTCGCGCTGGAGCTTCGTCAGTGCCAGTGCTTTGGCTTCGGGGCTGTCCCAGTTCAGGTCGGGTTGCTTGCGGTTGACGTACCGTTTCAGAGCCTCTTTGTTAGGCACTACAAGAGCGGAAGTGAATGGATTCTGATTGTTGTGCAGCACTACCTGATCGATAAAATATGAATTTTCAACCATCGCTTCTTCAATTCCTTCGGGACTGTATTTTTCGCCATCGCTGCCAATTAACAGGCTTTTGAACCTGCCCAGCACATAGAGGAATCCGTCGTCGTCCATATAACCCATATCGCCCGTGTGCAACCAGCCTTTTTTGATGGTTTCGGCAGTCGATTTTTCGTTGCGGTAATATCCTTTCATCACGTTCTCACCGCGGATGGTTATTTCTCCTTTCTGATAGTTTGGTAGTTCGTTACCCTCATCATCTCTGATTTTTAGTTCCATCGGGTGCACCAGATACCCCGACGAACCCAGTTTGTGACGCTTTTGTCCGTTGGATGAAATAATGGGAGTAGCTTCCGAGAGCCCGTATCCCTGAAACATGGGCATACCTACGGCATAAAAAAACCGTTGTAAATCGATATCGAGCAAGGCACCTCCACCGATGAAATACTGCAGATTTCCTCCAAATCCTTCGCGGACTTTTGAAAAAAGAATTTTGTCAAAAAACTTCAACAAGGGTTTTTTCAGCACCTGCAATCCTTCACCTTTGTTGTATCCTTCCTTGTTGTAATCATAAGACATGTCCATGGCAAAATTGAAAAGCCGCGTTGCTACCGGTCCTTTGGCGTGAATGCCCGAGATGATATTTTTACGGAAATTTTTGGCCAAAGCCGGCACGCTTAACAGCAAATCAGGTTTTATTTCTTTGATGTTGACGGGAATATTTTTAAGCGTTTCCATACCGGTTTTACCGGTCTGAACCGTGGCTACACTGGCACCGCTGGCCATAAAGCTGTAAAATCCGGCCACATGGGCAAAGCAATGGTCGAGCGGAAGAATAATCAACGTTTTGAACTCGGTAGGTATGGTCATCAGACTCAATGCCTGTTCGACATTGGCGGTGTAATTCCGGTGAGTGAGCATTACCCCTTTCGGATCGTCAGTAGTGCCGGAGGTATAGCTGATAGTTGCCAAATCATCTGGTTGAATGGTTTTGGCTCTTTCTTCCACCACTCCGGGATTTTTGCTTGTTATTTCTTTTCCTGCCAGTACCAATTGCCTGATTGACATCTCTTTATTCTCGTAAGCCGTTTGATCATCGAAAACAATTATTTTCTCAATATCGGGCAGTTGCGCAGCAATGGTTCTGATTTTCTTCAACTGACCGCCCGACACAAAAATAAACCGGGATTCAGAATGCAAAATCCTGAAAACAAGATCGTTGCTTTCTTCGAGTTTGATGGACAAGGGGACATTTACAGCTCCTGTGTACAATATTCCCAGTTCGCTGATGATCCAGGCATTGCGGCCTTCGGAAAGCAAAGCGATTTTTTCGCCGTTTTTAATTCCGAGCGAGAGCAGCCCGGCAGCTATCTCCTGGGCCTGTGTGCGCGTTTCTTCGTAGGTGGTCGGTGTGAATTCAGTGGTCAGCTTTTCCCAGAGGAAAGGATTTTTCGCATATTTTCCTACACTGCTGTTCAGCAGATCGATGATGGTAATTCTTTTGTTTTCCATTTTTGGTTGATGATGAGGCTGTATTACGTTTTATTTTTT
>CAZIRA010000205.1:0-3259 GCA_964541615.1 uncultured Paludibacter sp. | reverse complement strand
AGTACTTCCTGATTTTCAACCGGAATTTTCAGGTAGGTTTGGCCTGTTTTTTCGTCCTTTTCGGTGATGGAAGATACCAGTTCGGCTGTTTTCTCGGGCGAAGCCAGTGTTTTGGATAATCCGGCAAAAAAGGACAATCCCTGTGCCAACAGCTGTGAAGGCTCCGGTACGACTTGTGCAGGTTCTTCAGCTACGTCGGGTTCGTCGGTTTCCGCATCATCGTCGAAGAAACTTTCGGAAGTATCATCAGGCTGCTCCGTATCGCTTATTTCGTCGGTTTTGGGATTCAGTTCCGCTGCTTCTTCCTCCTCACCTGCGGAAATAGTGTGGGCAGGAGTTGCTTCCGAGGGTTCGGTCATTTCGTTAACAGTCTGCATAAATTTGCGGAACTTGTCGTCGCCCATGAAAATGGTATCTTCGCCCAAATCGAGAATTCCTTTTGCCAGCGAACTTTTGAAGCCCAACAGACTCAACATCCGTTCTTCAATGGTATCTTTGGACACAAAATTAATAATCGACACGTTTTTCTTCTGTCCCAGACGGTGAATTCGGGCAATGCGTTGTTCCAATATTGCGGGGTTCCACGGGATATCCAGGTTGATTAACATGGATGCCGACTGCAGGTTCAATCCCGTACTTCCGGCATCGGTGGAAAGGAAAACGCGGCAATCGGGGTCGTTGTTGAAATTATCAAACAGCGCTTTGCGTTTCTGGCTCGGCACTCCTCCGTGCAAATATTCGTATTTAATGCCCAGCAAATCCAGCTCCTGACCTACCAGGCGGGTCATTCGTTCCCACTGACTGAACACAACCACTTTTTCGTCGGACTGCTCAAAGCATTCGTCCAAAATGCTCATCAGTTCATTAATTTTGGTGTCGTGCCGGGTTGTTTGATCCACAATGTAGGTACTGTCGCACACCATGCGCATCAAATTGAGATTGATAAGCAAGCTCTGACGGTCTTTTTCGTTAAGGAAACCCATACGCTGCCATTTTTGCACCAACCGGGCAACAACCCCATTAAACTCTTCGTGCATGTCTTTTTGGGCCTGAGTCATGGGCACAAAAAGTATTTTGTCCATCCTCTCGGGCAATTGCGAAAGAACTTCTTTTTTGGTCCTTCGGAGCAAAAGTCCCCGAAGCATTTCGGCAATTTCATTCAGGTTCTTATACCCTACAATTTTCCCATTGTCATTTTTTATTTGATAACGGTTCAGAAACTGGTGGTAAGGTCCGAGCCGAAACGGGTCGATAAATTGGACGATGGAATACAATTCTTCCAGTTTATTTTCGAGCGGAGTGCCGGTGAGTACCACACAGTAAGGTGATTTAATCTTTTTTACGGCCAAAGCAATTTTAGTATTCCAGTTTTTAATACGCTGCGCTTCGTCGAGTACTATCATATCGTACCCGGCCGAATTGATGGCCGCTATGTCGTTAATGACTGTGTGATACGACACAATTTTGTAAAACTCAGGTCCGGTGTATTGTTGCGTTCTTGCCAGCGGAAGCCCTTCGATAACCCGCACAGAGCTATCGGAGAAGCGCTCAATTTCCGACTGCCACTGATATTTGAGCGACGTAGGACAAATGATAAGCACACTTGAAATATGCTGTTCTTTGCGTAACAATTCGGCTGCTCCGATAGCCTGAATGGTCTTTCCGAGCCCCATTTCGTCGGCTATCAGTGCGCGTCCGGCTTTGGCGGCAAACAAAACTCCTTCGTGCTGATAAGGAAAGAATTCGGTTTTCAGCAATCCTTGCAGCGCTTCCGATTTAGGAAAGAGTTTGTCAAGACTTTCACACCGCCTGTTTTGCTCTCTGATGTTGAGTACAAACTCCATGGCATCGTTGTAGCAGCGGAAATCTGCATCGAGCGCATAGGCTTTTTCCAGAAAAACTTCGAAGGATGAAAATGCATTGGTTTTAAGTGAATTTTCTTCGTCGAAAAACAATTTGGCCAGTTGTTTGAATTCCTTTTCGTGATCGGTTCCGATGCGGATTTTCACTTTTCGATTGCCTACATACGAAAGGTAAACAGATGTATAGGATATTTTGAAATCTTTCTTTAAATACTCAGCGAGTCGGGGATGATTCTGGATATTCCACAAAACGGCTTCAATGTGCTTGCAAGTGCCTAGCTGGTTGGTTTTAAAATCGAGACATGAGCAAAAGTTCATGGAGTTACGGTTGTCACGTATCGATACTTTGTATTTATTACGTTTTTCAAAATTGCTGACTTGATAATCGCCAAAAACCGGATGATAGCCTTCCACTTTTTCTATTCCAAAGGTTTTGTCCACTGCAAACTGCTTCCGTAAAGCAATTTGCCAGTTTTCCAATGACATTCCATCTGGTTTTCTATGATAGGAAACGCCTGATTTAGCTTTTGGTATTGGTTTTAGCCTGGTTGTTTTTTTTGCCATACTATATTTTTATGATTTACATGGATTTACACAGAGATTACACAGGTTTTCACATATTTGGTTGTGTAAAATATTTAGCTGTGTATTTTATCTGTGAACTCGTCTCGACTTTTAAAACATCCGCCAAAGGACGGACAGGTAGAGAACAATAGTCTTATTTTATTGAATTTTCATGCGTTAATTGTTTTTTTAGTTGTCGCATGGAACTCGCATGCCAATTTTCATCTGAATTGGTGAATGCTTGCGTTCATGCTCGTTTCGTGCTGTTTTATTTAATTTCGATAACAATAGTTTAAAAATATCGAACCTGCCTGCGGCAGACAGGGATATTTTTCACTATGTTTCCGAATATATGAGAATAAGTATTATTGTTGTCCGCTAAAACCTTAATTTCGCCCTTACAGGGCTTAGTAATTTACCAAGAACTTTATTTCTACCAAAATTACGGCACTATGTGCCTTCGCAAAGCCTCGTAGAGGCGAGATTATGGTAGTATAAGTTCCACCCTGAATAGCAAGCCCCGTAGGGGCGAAACCATTTTATCTTATTGATTATTTGCCATTTGTGCATTTTCACTAATTTTATATCGGACAACAATAAATAAGTATAAATTATTCTTTGTTTTCTATTGTTTTAAAAATTCAAGATGACTTCTGTAATAATGCTTCGATTATGCTCAGAAACATACGACTATACATTATCTCTACCATCTTAATTCGTAAAATTTGCATGCGGCCCCGACATGTCGGGATAAACAAGGCAGGCTCGAATCCACTAAACAGTATCCATAAAACTCCGTTGCACCTTATTAAACACCACTATCCCCACAGCGA
>CAZIRA010000204.1:0-3270 GCA_964541615.1 uncultured Paludibacter sp. | reverse complement strand
AATAAGAAAATGATTGATTGTTCGCAGTGGAAAAGTTTCCAATTTGTACCGTGAAAAATGTGGTGAATTTTCTCTTATTTCACCGCAAAACATAAAGATCCAACCAATTAATTAGTCAATTTTCAATCGTTAAATTGTCAGTGAAATGATTTTTCCCAAACTTACATAATAAAGCAATCCCTTTACTTCTTTGTATCCCATTTCATGAAGAAAATCAGCGTAGCGCTGTATTTGTCGTTTGTGATAACCGTGTTCTTCTTCCCCGAATTTATAGTCAACTACCGTTGCAGCATTATCTTTCAGCAGCACCCGGTCCGGACGGTACATTTCACCCGAAGGAAGTAAAATCGCACATTCGTTGAGTACTTCCGCATCAGCTGAGAACCATTCGTTTGCTTCCGGAAGCGACCAGAATCTATTCAGCTCTTCGTGAATTATTGTCAGTTCGGCGTCGGTAATTCTTCCGGAAGAAATCTGCTCGGCTATCGCTTTTTGCTCATCTCCCCTACGGAAAGTTTTTTGTAAAATCTCGTGCATGATGGTGCCGTAGTTCACACGGTTTTCAGAAATTGGGGCTTCTTTCCAATAATCTTTACTGGTATGACGGATTTTCAACCGTTCACTGCTGTCTGTGATGGGGTAGCCGCTCAGTTTTTTAGTGGTGCTTTCTACTTTTTTCTGTTTGTAAACAGCTTCAGTCGGACTACCAATTTCAAGAACAGTTCTATCTTCATTCCAGAACTCGTTCAATTCACTGTTTTCTGATAAAGATTTGAAAAGTAAATCAGGCATTTTGCTGATTTTATCAGAAGGATCATCAGCGAAAATAATCATATCATTTCTTGCTCGGGTAAAAGCCACGTACGCCAAATTCAGATTATCAACGTACTGATGCATTTGTTCCTCAAAATATTCCTTTTGAAAAATTGTATTCACCAGCTTACTGCTGTACTGTGCAGGCATCAGCGGGAGTTCGTTGAATGGCTCTATCGTAGTTTCGCACCATAGCAGAGGCTTTCTGCTGGAGTCTAATTCCCAGTTGCAAAATGGGATGATAACTGTCATGAAATCAAGCCCTTTTGCTTTGTGAATCGTTATTACCCTGAAAGCATTTTCATTTTCAGGAGCATCAATGTTTAATTTTTCGCCATTTTCGTCCCACCAGTTCAGGAAGCTGTTCAAATCTGCATTTGAATTATTTACAAACTTAAATACTTCATCCTGAAATGCTTGCAAGAAAACTGTTTCGTCGTGCCATTTTTCTATTCCGAATGTGCTGATAAGTTTTTCGGTAGCTTCAAAAAGTGCCATACGGCTGATTTCATCGATGCATTTATTTTCATCTTCTGTGAATAATGCGGATTGTGCAGAATTTTTTCCTTCTTCAGAAAAACAAGATCGAACGGCTTCATCTTCCGTTTTTTTCATTTTCCCAATCTGATATTCGTACTGCATAATTGTTCGGCTCACGTCATCTTTCGGATTGAATATCAGCTTCAAAACAGCAATGATAAAATTAACGGAAGATGATGCTGTAAGCATGATTCCCTCACTTCCTACCACTTCGTAACTAAATCCGGGACGAGCTTCGGGCGATTTTTTATAGGCAAGTAAAAAGTTGATTAGCTCTGTGGCTTCGTTATTGAAACGAACAATAAATGCGATGTCATTTGGCTTATATCCCCTGTCCACCAGGCCTTCGAGCAATGCCGGAATTTTTTCTAAAACTAATTGGGTCCGATCGGTTTTCTGGCTTTTTTTTTCGATGAACTCAATTTTTACAAATCCTTCAGAAGCGTTTTTTGAAACATTTTGCTCGATGTCGCTGTAAGCGTGAGAAATTATTTCATTAAAATGCTTTAATTCAGGATAATTGTCTGTGGCTGTTCCCAAATTAGTATTTAGTTTTTCTTGAAGTATTTGAGAAGCAATTCTGAAAAATGAATTATTAAACTGAATAATATTCCGGTCGCTCCGCCAGTTCGTTCCCAAAGTTTTTTGGATGATTTGTCCGCTTGAAAAATCTTCATTCACCTGTCTGTCAAGAAGTTTCCAATCAGAATTTCGCCAGCGGTAAATGCTTTGTTTCACATCGCCAACAACCATATTCTTGTTGTTGGTTGCTAAACTGTTTGCAATCAGTGGTTTGAAATTTTTCCATTGTAAAACAGAGGTGTCCTGAAACTCATCAATCATGTAATGGTCGATGTTCATGCCCGTACGCTCGTACACGAAAGGCGTTTCGCTGTCGTCAATGATTTTATTCAGGAGCATATTTGTGTCCGAAAGAAGCATGATGTTTTGCTCCGCAGTCAACTTATTCACCTGGTCAGCCAAATCCGATAAAATGCCGAGCGTACTGATGTTCTGAAGAATAATATTGGCGGTATTGTAAGGAATAATGGAATCGGTTATAAGAAAAATGATTCGATTAAGACCTTCCTGAACACCACTAAAGTACGCATTGGTGATTTGGGCTGTATATGGATTCTTTTTAGGATTTGCGATGCAATTACTTACATCTTCCGAATAATTTGTAATCGATTTGGATAAATCATAAATTTTATCTGAATAAATCTTTTTCAGACCGCCCAGCAAATAATTTCCTTTGAACTCTTCGCCTGTAAGGTCGTTCTCTTTTAAGATTCTGTAAATTTTTTCAACCTCTGAGTTTATCTCTTTCTCAAAATCCGTTTTAATTTGCCTTAATTTCTTCCGGTATTGTGCAAGAAATCTCTTGTCTTGAAGTTTTTCTTTGATTTCAAGTACTTTGTGTTGATAATTTTCCTCAAAAATTTGTTTGCCAAACTTCATGATGTCCTTATCTACGCGCCACGTTTTCCCATCTTCAATTTGCTCCTGCAAAAAATCGGTCATCCATATCAGCAATTGTTCATTTTCTTTCTCTGAAAGCTCTCTGTACATATTGTCAAGCGCCTGTTGTAATGTCAGAACCTGGTCTAATTCAATGTTGTAACCTCCATTTATCCCAATTTCGCGGGCAAATGAGCGAACCACCTGCTGAAAGAACTTATCGATGGTGCTGATAGAAAACGAGGAATAATCGTGCAGGATTTGTATCAGAATTTTTCCTGCGCGCTGGTTTACTTCGTTTTCCGTGAGTTTGAATTTTTTAATCAGGTCATCGCGATATTCCGATTTGCTGCTGGATGAAAGTGCGTGAAGCTCCTTCAATATGCGCGATTTCATTTCGTCGGTGGCCTTATTGGTAAATGTTACCGCCAGGATACGGCGGTGCGGACGCGGATT
>CAZIRA010000203.1:0-3421 GCA_964541615.1 uncultured Paludibacter sp. | reverse complement strand
AATAAAAATTGATTTTTATCGGTAAAATGATTTTTTATTGCAAATATTTATTTTAATTTTAATCAATTTTTTTGAAAGCACGACACACATTCCGAAAATTGATTATATTTGCAATAATTATGCATAATAGGTAAAGGCATACATGACAGAGTTTCTCAATAATGTCAATATAATTCTTGCTTCAGGCAGCTTCTGGATTCCGCTCATGTTTGGTTTGGTGTTTTTATTTTTTCCACTTCGCAGTGAAAGCATTCCGAAGAGATACAATAAGATCAAATACATGATGAGTGGCATCTACTTATTTTTTGCGGCCATATCTCTCGTTGCGCTGCTTCAAAATACAGAGCATCAGTATCATTTTACTATCCGATTGTACGTCCCTGTTGTAGCTGTTTTCCATTTTGTACTTTTTACGTGCATAAATACAAGCCTGATTAATAGTGAGAACAAGGCCTGCAGCAAATTGCTGTTGTTTGGTTTGAGTATTTCCACCATCATTTCAGCTTTTTACCTCACAGCTTACTACCTTGATAGCCAATCCATTCTTTTTGGAATTGCCTACTACCTGATTTTTGGTTTGCTCTTTTGCATGGCTATTTATTTTAGTTATTACTTTTTCATTTACTACAAAAAATACAGGCTTGCTTTGGACAATTATTATTCAGAGCTCTCTGCAGGCCACCTTGATTGGGTTTACTTCTCACAGGTTTCTGTTATTTTGATGGCTTTGGTTGTCATTGTTTTATCAAGACTTCCTGATAGCATGATGATTCTGTATTTGGCAGGAATACTTGTATTCTTTACCTATTACGGTGTCAGAATTATATACTACACTACCCGATTTCTGGATTTTGACAAATCGCTTGACATGCTCCCTTGGGATAGAGAAAATCTTGATCATAAGCATAATACAGCATCAAACGGCGATATTAATGTTGCAATTCAAAAGTGGGTGCAGAAAAAAAGTTTTGTACAGCCGAATATTACCATCCTGACTGCAGCCGCTGAGATGGGTACCAACAGGACGTATCTCTCGGGTTATTTAAATACTTTTAAGCTGCAGACTTTCAAAGAATGGATTGCTGAGCTGCGGATTAATGAAGCTAAAGAGATGCTCATGGCAGATCCGGACATCCCGATTGGTGAAGTCAGCGTAAATGTCGGATTTACGGATAAAAGCAATTTTGCAAGAACCTTCAGCAGGCTGACTGGCAGTACACCATCTGAATGGCGGAATACAAGCTACAAGAAGCAGAAATTACTTGATAATACGTAATGAGGAAAGAAAGCTGTTTATATATGAACATTTCGTTAGGTAAAACATTATTTTGTGTTCTGCTTTCCACTTTTCTTGTGTTTTGTTCCAAAAATGAAGTAAAATATCCCGATAAACTTTCCCGTGCAGTCGATTTATTTTTTCTTGAAAATAAAAACGACAGTGTACTTCTTCTCCTGAATTCACCTGAAATTCAGCCTGAAATTCAGAAAAATTCAGAACTGCAGCAAATCAAAACGATTTTTTCTGCTGGCGCAATTTGTGAAAACGGCCATCCTGACCGTGCTTCAGCCCTTCTGCGCAGCATCAATCCCGATTCAAAGAATAAAAAACTGAGGTATTATTACGAAACCATATTAAGTTTGACAGAATACCGGATGTACAACTACCAGAAAGCGTATAAACTGCTGCTGCAGCTCACCGATGATCATCAGGTGTTTGATATACGTGCTTTAGCTCTGAATCAGAGACTGCTGGCAAGAGTTCTTTACCAGTTTTCAGATTTGAACAACTCCCTGCTGTGGTTTCTGCAGTCGAAGAGAAGTTTTGAGGATGCAGGATTGATAAAAAGCGCTGCTGTCAATGATAAATTCATAGCATCCGTATGTGTTGATCTCAATTTATTGGATTCTGCACTTCCTTATTTGTCATCTGCGGAAAAATATTTCCTGCAGTACCAGGATTTCGATGAGCTGTTTTACACGTACATTGTCTATGCTGACCTCTATACCATTCAGAAAAAAACTCAGAAAGCTGAGGAATACACGAAAAAAGCGATAAGCTGCACGGATGTTTCGCAAGATGTGCAGGTAGAGTGCTATGCCCATATTTATCAAAGCGAGGTGGATAGGTTAAATAAAAAATACGACGAGGCTGTTGCCGGATTAGAAAAAATCTTCAGTTTCGGGTTGGATTATTCCAATTCGCTGTTGATAAGAAGAACAGCGTATCTGAATCTTGCTAAAATATACAATGAAACGGGACAGCATGATAAATCCAGGATAAACGCCTACAATGCGCTCAATACCATTCTTGGCGACCGGAATGATAACCTGAGGTATAAGATTTATCACGAACTGGCGAAATCCTATCAAAATGAAAATCCTGAAATGGTGCAGCGATATCTCGATTCCACGGTATATTTCCTCAATTCGCACCACAGCAACAGTTCGGTTGATTTGATCAAACTGTTTGATAGCCAGCAGGCGCTGCATGAAGCTGAGCATACAGCTGATAAACAGGCATTTAAACTGTTTGTTACAACTGCTTCAATCATCTTTTTGCTTCTGGTCATACTAGTTCTTTCACGAATCTCTCAGATAAACAGCATTAAAAACCGGGCGCTGAATGAGCTTGTGAAGAAAAACCTGCTGCTGCTGGATGAGGAAAGAAAGCAGAATCATTCACATCAGCTAATCCAGAAAAGAACCAAAAGCACCTCTGCGGCCGATGAAGAAAGATCAAGAATAATCTATTCAGAGCTGATAAACTGGCTGGAACAAAACGACAACTTCAGGCGAAAAGACTTAAGCCTCGATCAGCTGGCCAAAGAGCTGAATACCAATCGTGAATACCTGTCCAGGGCAATCAGTGGGAATGAAATGCGATTTCACGAGCTGATTAATAAGTACCGGATAGAAGAAACCATCAAAATTCTTTCCGATCCCGGAGATAAAAGAAGCAAATACAACCTGAAAGTTATAGCTTCAGATGTTGGATTTAATTCACAATCCGTATTTATTGAAGCTTTCAGGAAGCATACCGGTGTAACTCCTGCCCAGTTCAGAGAGCATTTGAACCACAACTCCGGAAAATGTAATTAATTGATAAAGAATGATTTGCAGTTTTGAATTGATCAATTCAAAACTGCAGTTTTCGCTTGTTTTTAGTCCATTATTCCCCCTGATTTTTCAAAATTTCTGCATCAGAAAATGACTGATTCAAAAAAAAAAGACTTTTGAATTGATCAATCCGTAAATCTAATTCTTTAAATTGGTCACAGCGACAATAGATTTTGTTGTTATGACAACTGACCCATCTTCTATTTCTTTATATTTGCGTACTAACTGCTGCAGCAAGTGATTGTTGCGCAGAAATGTGTGTGGCTGATTGCTTAAGAATTTTTGAATGTCTGAGAAGCTTCAG
>CAZIRA010000202.1:2227-3426 GCA_964541615.1 uncultured Paludibacter sp. | reverse complement strand
ACAGACACAATATCGTAGCATTTATTTAAAAAATATTACTTCATCGCCTGGTTAGCCGTAATCGTAATCATCCGCACGATATCTTCTACAGAACATCCGCGTGAAAGGTCGTTGATCGGAGCCGCAATTCCCTGAAGTACCGGACCGATAGCTTTAGCGCCTGAAAGGCGTTCAACAAGTTTGTAGGCAATGTTTCCCGATTGCAAATCCGGGAAAACCAACACGTTGGCTTCACCTGCCACAGGGCTGCCCGGAGCTTTGCTTTTTCCTACAGTTTCTACCAAAGCAGCATCTGCCTGCATCTCACCATCGATCATCAGTCCGGGAGCCATTTCTTTTGCAATCCGGGTTGCTTCTACTACCTTGTCAACCAGTTCGTGCTGTGCACTTCCTTTTGTGGAAAAGCTCAGCATAGCCACTTTCGGTTCAAAACCTGCAATCTGTTTCGCTGTTTCTGCAGTGCTCACCGCTATGGAAGCTAATTCTTCTGCATTCGGATTTGGATTTACGGCACAGTCGGCAAATACGAAAAGCCCTTTTTCACCGTACTCTTCTGCCGGTGTAAACATCAGCAAGGCACCCGAAACAATTTTAATTCCCGGTTTTGTTTTCACAATTTGAAATGCCGGGCGAAGTACATTTCCGGTCGTATTTTGAGCACCCGCAAGTTCGCCGTCGGCATCCCCGTTTTTAATCATCAGGCAGGCAAGATACAGCGGATCTTTAGCCAGTTTTTCAGCCTCTTCGGGCGTCATACCTTTGCTTTTACGAATATCAAAAAGCAAATCCGAGTATTTTTTCATCTCCGGATAGGTTTCCGGATCAACGATGGTTGCTTCTCCGATATTTTTCAACTCATTTTCAACGGCAATTCTGTGAATCTCCTCAGCATTTCCAATCAAAATCAATTTTGCTGCTTTTTCTCCAAGAATTATATCAGCCGCTTTCAGGGTTCTGATTTCGGTTCCTTCGGGCAATACGATCCGCTTTAGATTGTTTTTAGCGCGCTGCATGATCTCATCCAGTAGTCTCATATGTCAATTTTATTTATATAATTAGTTGTAAAGTTTTTGTAACTTATATTTCCTACAAAATTACATTTTTTCTACCAATTGACAAGGTAAAAATTGTACTTTAAAAGTATAAAAATTCACAGGAACCAATTTTTATTTTCAATTGATAAAAATTGAAACTTTTTT
>CAZIRA010000202.1:0-2127 GCA_964541615.1 uncultured Paludibacter sp. | reverse complement strand
CAAAACTATTATTTATCTTTGTGATGTAACCCGATGCTTTTCGATTATTGAAACAACTAAATCTGTTATTACCATGAAAATTAAACACTTATTAGTAGCATTGATTTCTACTGCAACTCTTTTTTCGTGTAACAATCAACAAAAAACTACCACTATTTTGAAACAAAATGACTTCCCGGCTCCACCCGTAGCCGAAATTGCCCCCGATACTTTTATCCATTTCGGGAACACCCGTATAGACAACTTTTTTTGGATGAAGGATAAAAACAATCCGAAAGTAATCGATTATTTGAATGCCGAGAACGCTTACACCGACACTGTAATGTCTTCCACGAAGGATCTGCAAGCTAAGATTTATGACGAAATTATCGGCAGAATCAAAGAAGACGACCAATCCTATCCAACTTTGAGAAACGGATATTACTACTATTCCCGTACCGAAAAAGGGAAGCAGTATGCAACATTTTGTCGTAAAAAAGGTTCGTTAGAAGCCGGTGAGGAAATAGTTTTTGACGTGAATAAAATGGCTGAAGGCAAATCGGCGTACATTTTCAGCGGCTATTCCGTCAGTCCGGACAATTCAAAAGCAGCCTATTTTTACAACGAAACCGGCTCATTCGCAGAATATATCCTTAAAATCAAAGACCTGACCTCAGGAAATGAGTTGGATTTTTCTGTGAAAGGCGCTACCTCGGTTGCCTGGGCCAACGACAATAAAACACTTTTCTACGGGACGATTGACCCTGTAACATTGAGACCGTACCAGGTTTACCGCCAGGTGATCGGATCCGGTGAAAAGCAACTTGTTTACGAAGAAAAGGATGCCAGATTCAACACCGGCGTTTCTTCCTCGAAAACCCGCGAATGGATTCTCATTTCCAGCGGAAGCTCTACTACTTCGGAAGAAAGACTTCTTTCGGCAGACAACCCGACAGGTGATTTCACCGTTTTCCAACCACGCATTCAGGATGTGGAATACAACGTCTATCCGCACAAAGAATTTTTCTTTATCCGCTACAAGGACAAAGAAAACCTGAACGGAAAAGTGTACCAGGTTGCCAAGGCAGACTTTGCTGATAAAAATGCCTGGAAAGAAATCATTGCTCACAGTAAAGACGTGAGGATAGAGAGCCTGAGTATTCAAAAAGATTATCTTGTGGCCGAAACCAGAAAAAACGGATTGACCGAACTTGAAATCAGAAATATCCGGTCCGGAAAAAGTAAATTCGTTACGTTCCCGGAGCCGGTTTACAACGCCTACTCCAACGGAAATCCGGAATACGACGCACCAACATTCAGGTACGGCTACACTTCGCTCAACCGGCCAACATCACTGTACGAGTACAACTGCGATACGGATAAATCTGCCTTGCTGAAACAGCAGGAGGTTCCCTCAGGCTTCAATCCGGATGATTACAAAGTAGAAAGAATCTGGGCAAATGCAGCTGACGGGGCCAAGGTTCCCATTTCCATTGTTTACAAAAAAGGATTAAAAAGAAATAGTAAAAATCCGGCACTTCTTTATGCTTACGGAAGCTACGGAATGAGCATGGATGTATATTTCAGCACAAGCTATTACAGCCTGATTGACAGAGGATTTGTTTTTGGGATTGCACATATCCGCGGTGGCAGCGATCTGGGTGAGCAGTGGTACGAAGACGGTAAAATGATGAAAAAGAAAAACACATTTACCGATTTCATCGCTTGTTCTGAGAAATTAATTGCAGATAAATACACTTCGGCTGATAAACTCGCCGCTATGGGCGGAAGTGCCGGAGGCCTTTTGATGGGCGCTGTGGCCAATATGCGTCCTGATTTGTACCAGACAATCGTTGCACAGGTACCTTTTGTGGATGTGATAAGCACCATGCTTGACGACACGCTCCCACTCACTACCGGCGAGTATGAAGAATGGGGAAATCCGAATGAAGAGGAAGCATTTAATTACATGCTCTCCTACTCGCCGTACGACAACATCAAGACACAAAACTATCCGAACATGCTGATTACAGGCGGAATCAACGATACTCAGGTTCTATTCCACGAACCAACAAAATATGCGGCTAAGCTTCGCAAAATGAAGACGGACAACAACATACTGCTGCTAAAAATCAATATGGACAGCGG
>CAZIRA010000201.1:0-3434 GCA_964541615.1 uncultured Paludibacter sp. | reverse complement strand
ATAAATGTATTGCATGTCGTTTCAGCTCGTTTTTGAAAACGGGACATTTTTTCAGGGGATAGGCCAGCCGACAATTTTATCCCATAACGACTTTTTCTCTTATCAAATCGGAAAAAAGACAGACGAATAGTCTTATTTTTTCCGATTTTTTTTGTGTATAAAAATCAGATTATTATAACAGAAATAAAATGGACAAATCTATCAAAAAAGTAATTTTACTTGGTTCCGGTGCATTGAAAATCGGACAGGCAGGCGAATTTGACTATTCAGGATCGCAGGCTCTGAAAGCGATGCGCGAAGAAGGAATCGAAACAGTGCTCATCAATCCCAACATTGCTACCATCCAAACTTCGGAAGGTGTGGCCGACAAAGTGTATTTCCTGCCAATCACTCCCTATTTCGTTGAACGTGTGATTCAAAAGGAGAAGCCCGACGGAATTTTACTGGCTTTCGGGGGACAAACCGCCCTCAACTGCGGAACAGAATTGTATCTGAGCGGAACGCTGGCAAAATACGACGTAAAGGTGCTTGGGACTTCTGTGGAGGCTATAATGATTACCGAAGACCGTGATTTGTTCGTGAAAAAACTGAATGAAATAGATGCTAAAACACCTGTTTCACATGCCGTAGAAAGCCTGGAAGATGCGCTGAAAGCTGCTTATGAAATCGGCTTTCCCGTGATGGTGCGCTCGGCGTACGCACTCGGAGGACTTGGGTCGGGAATTTGTGAAAACGAGAAAGATTTTGTTGAATTGTGCGGCAGTGCCTTGTCTTTTTCCAGCCAAATATTGGTAGAAGAGAGTTTGAAAGGCTGGAAGGAAATAGAGTTTGAGGTTGTCCGCGATAAAAACGACCATTGTTTCACGGTAGTTCCGATGGAAAATTTCGACCCGCTCGGCATTCACACCGGAGAAAGTATCGTGGTGGCACCGATCATCACGCTTTCCAACGAGCAGATTGCATTACTGGAAGAAGTGGCTCGTCAGGTAGTCCGCCACATCGGTATTGTGGGCGAATGTAACATCCAATACGCATTTAATGCCGTTACAAATGATTACCGAATCATCGAGATTAACGCCCGATTGAGCCGTTCGTCTGCCCTTGCTTCCAAAGCGTCGGGTTATCCGCTGGCGTTCGTAGCTACGAAATTGGCTCTCGGTTACTCGCTCGACCAAATCGGCGAAATGGGAACACGCAACTCGGCTTATGTACCCCCCACAGTGGATTACATGATTGTGAAAATTCCACGCTGGGACCTGACAAAATTTGCCGGAGTAAGCCGTGAAATCGGTTCTTCCATGAAATCGGTGGGTGAAATCATGTCCATCGGACAGTCTTTTGAAGAAATCATCCAAAAAGGACTCCGGATGATTGGTCAGGGAATGCACGGATTTGTCGGAAATCGCGAAATGACTTTTGAGAACGTGGAAGAAGCACTTTCCAACCCTACCGACTTGCGGATATTTGCCATTGCCGATGCATTTGAAAAAGGATATTCGGTAGAAAAAATAGAAGACTTGACCAAAATAGACAAGTGGTTCCTTGGAAAACTTGAAAACATTTTCAAATACAGCCGTGTACTTGCTACATTCAACAAGATAGAAGAACTTCCGAAAGATGTTCTGACAGAAGCCAAACGACTTGGTTTCAGCGATTTTCAGATTGCCCGTTTTGTGGAAAACCCGCAGGGAACACTTGAAGAAGGACTATTGAAAGTAAGGAATCATCGGAAAAACTTGGATATTACACCCATCGTACGAAGAATAAACACCATAGCTTCTGAAAATCCTGAAAAAACAAATTATCTCTACTTTACGTATGGCTCCAAAGATGCATATTCGCCCCATAAGACTGATGCTGAAACAGTTATAGTGCTTGGTTCAGGCGCTTACCGCATCGGTTCTTCGGTAGAATTTGACTGGTGTTCGGTGAATGCAGTGGAAACGGCACGGAAACTCGGCTATCAATCGGTCATGATCAACTACAATCCGGAAACGGTTTCGACTGATTACGATATGTGCGACCGGCTCTATTTTGACGAATTGACTTTCGAGCGTGTACTGGATGTGATTGATATTGAGCAACCTAAAGGCGTGATTGTTTCGGTGGGCGGACAGATTCCAAACAACCTGGCAATCAAACTGCACCGTCAGGATGTTCCTATCCTCGGTACTTCGGCACCCTCCATTGACCGGGCTGAAAACCGCCATAAATTCTCTGCCATGCTCGACAGATTGGGAATTGACCAGCCGCGCTGGCAGGAATTGACCAGCTTTGACGAGATTGATGCTTTTGTGGATGAGGTAGGATTTCCGGTGCTGATACGTCCTTCGTACGTGCTTTCGGGTGCTGCGATGAACGTGTGTTATGACAAAGAACAGATGCACGAGTTTCTGCAAATGGCCGCCAATGTTTCCAAAGAATTTCCTGTGGTAGTATCTTCTTTCCTGCAGAATGCCAAAGAGATAGAATTTGATGCTGTGGCGAAAGACGGGGAAGTGGTAGAATACGCCATTTCCGAACACGTGGAATTTGCCGGAGTTCACTCCGGCGATGCCACACTGGTATTTCCGGCACAGAAAATATATTTTGAAACCATGCGCAGGGTGAAAAAAATCTCGAAACAGATTGCCAAAGAACTTAATATAAGCGGTCCGTTCAACATTCAGTATCTGGCCAAAAACAACGATATCAAGGTAATTGAATGCAACCTGCGAGCTTCACGTTCCTTTCCGTTTGTATCAAAAGTCCTGAAACGTAACTTCATAGAAACAGCCACGCAGATAATGCTGGATGCACCTTACAGCATACCCGATAGTTCGGTGTTTGACCTGGAGCATATCGGTGTGAAAGCTTCTCAATTCTCATTCTCGCGATTGCATAATTTTGACCCGATACTCGGCGTGGATATGTCGTCAACCGGCGAAGTAGGCTGTATCGGCGATGATTTCAACGAAGCCATGCTGAAATCGATGCTTTCTGTGGGTTATATCGTTCCAAAAAAAGGTATTCTTATCTCATCAGGCGAGGCCAAATCCAAAGTGGACTTGCTGGAAGCTTGTAAATTACTTCACGAAAAAGGCTACAATCTTTACGCCAGCCACGGAACTCAGAAATTTCTGGAAGAAAACGGCGTGAAAGCTACAGACGTGAATTGGCCGGATGAAGAAGGCGATGTGAACATCAAAACGATGATTGCCGACAAGCGTTTCGACCTGATTATTAACATCCCGAAAAACATCACCAAACGGGAATTGACCAACGGATACATCATCCGCCGCGGTGCAGTGGATTATAACATTCCGCTGATTACCAATGCGCGCCTGGCTTCCGCTTTTATCAAATCTTTCTGCACCCTAAAAGCAGAGGATGTCAGAATTAAAAGCTGGGGAGAATATTAGTTTTGAGTAATGAGCTTTGAGTGTTGAATTTAT
>CAZIRA010000200.1:0-3473 GCA_964541615.1 uncultured Paludibacter sp. | reverse complement strand
ACCTATTTGACTGATTTACTACTGTTTGATTGCTTATCTTTGTAGATGAAAACGGTTAATTAATTTTACCTGAACATCTACAAATCCCTGAAACCTGAAACCGGCAGTCATGAAAGCATTTCTCAGCAGAATACAATCCCTAAAAATCAACCACTTACTCCTTTTAGTCGTTGGAATCTGGTTTTTCCAACAGAATATTCAGGCTCAAATTCAAGCAACAAACCTTCCTTCTCTTCACCTTACTACTACCGGAAATCTACCCGTAGATAATAAAGAAACGTGGGTGCCCGGGAATATTACAGTCGTAAGTTCGAATACTTCTGAAAATCTGAATATGCCGATGAGCATTCGGGGAAGAGGAAATTCTACCTGGAATCTGCAGAAAAAACCTTACAGAATCAAACTGGATTCAAAATACAATTTTCTAAACCTCCCGGCGTTTGAAGATGACTGGGTTCTCCTTGCTAATCACGCTGACAAGACACTGATTCGCAATGCGGTTGCTTTTGAAATAAGCAGGTTGCTCGGTTTTGAATTTTCACCTTCAGCACGTTTTGTCGACGTTTACCTGAATAATGTTTTCATGGGAAACTACATGGTTTCCGACCAGGTGGAAAGAGGCAATAACAGAGTGGTGATTGACAAATTAGATACTTTGGACACCACACACCCAACCATTACCGGCGGCTATCTTTTAGAAATTGACGGATTTGCAGATCGTGAACCGGTTTGGTTTACTACGGGACAATCGATGAAAGTGACCGTGAAATATCCGAAAGATGATGACATTAACCCCACACAGCTGAGCTACATCAGAAATTTCACAAACAGTTTTGAAAACACCCTTTTTTCAGCAACTTTCAAAGACCCAAACATTGGTTACAGAAATTTTGTGGATACCACATCGCTGATAAACTGGTATATAGCCTGTGAATTGACAGGAAATCCGGATGCTTTCTGGAGTACCTACATTTACAAAAGACGTGATCTCAACAAATTCTTTTTCGGGCCGCTGTGGGACTTCGATATCGCTTTCAACAACGATTACCGGATAGGTGATGCATCCAATGCCATGATGCGCGACAGGGCTTTTGAGCCGAAAGCCTGGATAAAAAAAATGTGGGAAGATGAATGGTTTAGAAGGGCTGTAAATAGGAGATGGACAGAATTATTGAATGATAATATCCAGGAAAAACTGCTTGCCTACATAAATTCTACCACTGCACTGATCGATGCTTCTCAACAAAAAAACTTCGCCCGGTGGCCGGTACTAAGCACCAGGGTGTATCACGAACAGTTTTTATTCTCCACCTACGGTCAAGGGGTGAATTTCCTGAAAAACTATATTCAAAACCGAATCGCCTTATTAACTACAGATTTCGCAAAATCGAAGCCTGAAGATCCTACACCGCCGTTTGTGCCTGAGAATTTCTATTACACCATCCAGAATAAAGGCTCAGGAAACCGAATTGATGTAAGCGGAAATTCATCCGGCACAGGTTCCAGCCTCATCATGTGGGCGCCTGTGGAAGGAGATTTGAGCCAGCATTGGGTTATAAAAAAGCTCGAAAATGGTTATTTTCAAATCATAAACAGGAATTCAGGCCTTGCTATGACCGGAAATGGACGTGCAGTGAACCTTATCCAAACACAACCGGATGCTCAAAACCCGGCTCAGCTTTGGAAAATTACACCTGTGTTTACCGGCGGAATTTATGGCATTGAAAACATAAAATCGGGTTATTCTGTCAACAACAGCGGAGGTAGCACGGCAAACGGAACCGCAGTCATTGAGTATGACAACAATATATTTTCACAGGCAAAAGTGAACCAGCATTGGTATCTTGAAAAAGTTGAAATTATCACTTCGACAAATCCGATTCAATCTCAGTATTTTGATTCCAAGATCCTGGTTTATCCAAATCCAGCAAAATATTTTCTCCGAATAGATCTTCCACAAGCATCAGATTTGCCTGTTCAACTACTTCACCCTGACGGTAGGATTATTTATTCATCCAAAACTCAGGATCAAAATTCTATCACAATCAATTTAAGCGATTACGGGATTCAAAAAGGCATTTACATCGTCAAAATCGGGAATTCAGGTACGATATTTTTTGTGGAATAAAAAAATCAAATTCCCGGTTCTCCTGATTTTCTGGTTTCTATTTTCAATTAAAATACTTATTTTTGTAACACATTATTAATCAGCAAACATTAATCAAACACATAACAAACAATTAAATCATGAATCTAAAAAAAACTTTTCTGCTTTTTACTGTCTTCTGCCTGACATTGTTCGTTTCAGGACAGCAGTATGCATTTGAGCTAAACACAAAAAAAACAGGTGCGCCCATTCAATCCACCATGTACGGATTGTTTTTTGAGGACATCAACTTCGGTGCAGACGGCGGGCTTTACGCTGAACTGGTAAAAAACCGTTCTTTCGAATTTCCACAGTCCTTCATGGGATGGAATACTTTTGGAAATGTGGAATTGAGAAAAGACAATCCGAAATTTGAAAGAAATCCAAATTATGTGGTTCTGACTACTGCAGAACACAACCACAAGCATACCGGAATAGAAAACGAAGGATTTCGTGGAATGGGATTTCACAAAGATGCCGAATACCGTTTTACTGCCTGGGCAAAAAAAGTGAACTCCACAGAACCGCAAAAAATCCGGGTGGAATTGATCAATTCTTACAACGATGTGATTGGTCGCAGAGAACTTACCGTTAACTCCAACGATTGGGAAAAACACGAAATCGTTCTAAAATCCGGCTCCACGGAAGCTCATGGAAAACTTCGTATCTTCATGACTTCAAAAGGTTCTCTGGCGTTGGAACACGTTTCTCTTTTCCCCGTTGACACGTACAAAGGGCGTGAAAACGGCATGCGTAAAGACCTGGTTGAAGCTTTGGCTGATATCAAACCCGGTGTTTTTCGCTTTCCCGGCGGCTGTATTGTAGAAGGAACCGACCTGGATTCACGCTACGACTGGAAAAAAAGCGTTGGAGCAGTTGAAAACCGCCCATTGAACGAAAACCGATGGCACTACACGTTCCCTCACCGTTTCTTCCCGGACTATTTCCAATCATACGGCATTGGTTTCTTCGAATATTTCTTACTATCTGAAGACATTGGTGCTGAGCCGCTTCCGGTTGTAAATGTTGGTTTGGCTTGCCAGTATCAAAACGACGGCGAGCACTGTCACGTTCCGGTTGGAGAATTGCAGGATTACATCCAGGATGCGCTTGATCTCATCGAATTTGCAAACGGAAGCACCACTTCCACCTGGGGAAAAGTACGTGCCGAAATGGGTCATCCGGAGCCATTTAATCTGAAATTTATCGGCATTGGAAACGAACAATGGGGAAGCCTTTATCCGGAAAGATTGGAAAAATTCGTAACTGCCATCCGTGCGCAATATCCAAAAATCAAGATTATCGGAAGTTCAGGTCCATCAGCTGA
>CAZIRA010000199.1:0-3489 GCA_964541615.1 uncultured Paludibacter sp. | reverse complement strand
GTGGGCAATCCTACTTTGTCGGTAATGTATTTATTCAAATCAACAGATTCCCTAACTTCCTTGTTACCAATCAGTTCATCGATATTTTTGCCAACATCTTTGGCTATTTTCTGAACAATGGCGTAACTTTCCGGGTGCACCGCTGAATTATCCAGCGGATTATCGCCACCCGAAATTCGCAAAAATCCTGCACATTGCTCAAATGTTTTTGCCCCCAATTTTGGAACTTTCATCAGCTCTTTTCGGTTGATAAATGCTCCATTATCAGCTCTGTAATCAACAATATTTTGCGCAATTTGTGGCCCAACGCCCGACACGTAAGTGAGCAAATGCTTGCTCGCTGTATTCAGATTTACACCAACCCGGTTAACCGCATTTTCCACAGTTTGGTCGAGCGAGTTTTTCAGTTTGGTCTGATCCACATCGTGCTGATACTGCCCTACTCCGATAGATTTCGGGTCAATTTTTACCAACTCGGCAAGCGGGTCCATAAGTCGCCGACCGATGGAAACCGCGCCACGCACCGTAACATCGTATTCCGGAAATTCTTCGCGGGCAATTTTTGATGCAGAATAGATGGACGCACCATTTTCACTTACCACAAAGACCTGCACTTTGCGGTCGTAGCGAATGTTTTGGATAAAACGCTCGGTTTCACGACTTGCAGTACCATTTCCAATAGCAATAGCCTGAATATCATATGCTTCCACCATTTTCTGAACTTTTCGCATAGCCTGCGAATGTTCATTCAAAGGTGGGTGGGGATAGATATTCTCATTGTGAAGCAGGTTGCCCTGGGCATCCAGACAAACCACTTTACAGCCTGTCCGAAATCCCGGATCAATTCCCATCACACGTTTCTGACCAAGTGGTGGTGCGAGTAATAATTGTCGCAGATTTTCAGCAAAAACCCGTATGGCTTCTGCATCTGCTTTTTCTTTGCTTGACGACGCAAATTCATTTTCTATGGACGGTTTCAGCAGTCGCTTGTAGGCATCCAGCACCGCATGAGCAACCTGCATTCCGCTTTCGTTGTCCGATTTTTGGAAAATACGTAGCAATCGATCGGTGCAATTATCATCTTCGGGCGAAATGTTCACTCGCAAAAATCCTTCTGCTTCGCCACGTCGCATAGCCAGCAAACGGTGCGAACTTATTTTTGTCAATTTTTCTTTCGCATCAAAATAATCTCTGAAATTTTGTGCTTCATCTTCTTTTCCTTTGATAATTTTGGAAAACACCTGAGCTTCGCGTGAAAAAATGTTTCGAATAACATTACGGGCAGTTTCGCTCTCGTTGACCCATTCGGCAATAATATCTCGTGCTCCTTTCAGTGCATCTTCTTCATTTACAACGCTTTCATTTACAAATGATTTGGCAGATTGAAGTACATTATCGGATTTTTGGGACATTAAAATTTTTGCCAACGGTTCCAATCCTTTTTCACGGGCAATTTCGGCACGCGTCCGTTTTTTGGGCTTATGGGGCAGGTAAATGTCTTCCAATTTGGTACTGTCCCAACATTCTTCTATCCGAGTACGAAGTTCGTCTGTAAGTTTTTCCTGCTCTTCAATGGACTTGAGAATGGTTTCCTTGCGTTTTGAAAGTTCAACCAGTTTTTCGTGCTGCTCTTTCAAATCGGCAATTTGCACTTCGTCCAATCCGCCGGTGGCTTCTTTTCGGTAGCGACTTAAAAAAGGAATCGTTGCACCTTCGGCAATGAGTGTCAGCGTGTTGCGAATTTGACGGGGCGAAATTCCGTTGGTATTGACCAATAGCGTGATATGTTGTTCTTGTAGCATAGAAAATTAGAAATCAGAAATTTGAAATACGAAAGATTTTTATTCGGTAATTTTCAACGTTTGGATGATTTTATTCAATTCAATCTGCTGGTTTTCATCGCCAAAACTTTCTATAAAAGTCAGTGCGTAGCCGTTGATAATAGTGGTGTAAAATTTTTGAGAAAATTTCAGACTTGGGTCAACAGTATTGACACGCATCGTGGAAAATTCGATGCCGTTGATGGTTTCTATTACCGTTCCACTGTCGGGATATTCACGTTTTATTCCCGTGTCATCCAATGCTTTACGAGTCAACATCAGGTAATCAGTGCCGTTTTTCACCCGGTCGCTTCCTTTTAGATTTTCGGCTATAATGCTCAGGTTAGCAAAAAAATCTGCTCCGGAATTTTCATAATCATTTTGAAGAACGGTGAGTAAATTTACGCTTGTATGCTCTACATCGGCCTTTTTATCAGCGCTTTCGACATCCATCAAGTTCTGATTTTGCTCCTGCGTCAAGGTTTCCCAAATTGGCGGAATTTGAATTGAAAATTTGAAAAATGAGTTACTATAAACGTTATTTTCTACTTTTCCGTAATCAAAGTTGAGCGGTTGGCTTTTTTTTTTATTACAAGAAACAAAAAAAACGGCCAATAATGTGATAAGAAATAAATGCTTAGGTCTCATATTCTATGGTTTTGAAATGTATGATTGACAAAATTAGTGATTTTTTTCTTATTTTTGTGGTTCAGAAACCTAAGAAACTCTAAATGCGACTAAACTCTATCTCTATACTCAATTATAAAAACATTGCCCAAACTGACTTGGATTTTCCTGCTAAAATCAACTGTTTTGTTGGTAATAACGGTATGGGAAAAACCAACCTGCTCGATGCGATCTATTACCTTTCGTTTTGTAAAAGTCATTCAAATTCCATTGACAACCAGAATATTAAGCACGATGCTGATTTTCTGATGATACAGGGAAAATACGAACTTCGAGAGAATGTTGAAGATATTTATTGTGGAATAAAACGCCGGCAGAAAAAGCAGTTTAAACGTAACAAAAAGGAATACAGTCGACTTACTGACCACATTGGCTTGCTTCCGTTAGTGCTTATTTCGCCGAATGACGATGGGCTGATTGCGGATGGAAGCGATGAGCGACGCAAATTTGTGGATGGCGTCATTTCGCAGTATAACAATCAGTATCTCAATGCTTTGATGAAATACAATCACGCCTTGAAACAGCGAAATGCACTACTAAAAGATGAAACGATGATGGACGCTACGCTTTTCGAGATTTGGGAAGAGCAGATGGTGCTTCATGGAAATTATATTTTTGGCGAGCGAAAGCAATTTGTAGAGCGATTTATACCGATGTTTCAGCAGATTTACAGTTTTATTTCCGAAGATAAAGAAAAGGTGGAATTGGTGTACAAATCACAATTGGATGAAGCTAATCTTGCCGAAAAGCTTTTAAAAAACCGCGAACGTGACCGGCTTATTGGGTTCAGTATGAATGGAATACATAAAGATGAGCTTGAAATGTCGCTTGCCGACCATCCAATGAAACGCGTTGGTTCTCAGGGTCAAAACAAAACGTATCTGATTTCGTTGAAATTGGCACAATTCAATTTTCTGAAACAAACCCACGGCGTAAATCCAATTCTTTTGTTGGATGATATTTTTGATAAATTAGATGAAAA
>CAZIRA010000198.1:0-3490 GCA_964541615.1 uncultured Paludibacter sp. | reverse complement strand
ATCCTGGGGAAGCTACTACGGAATGGGATGGAGCAACCCTTGGTACTCCGGCTATTACGGTTGGGGTGGACACTACGGCTGGGGCGGTGGATGGTATGATCCATGGTACAGTCCTTGGTATTCCAGCTACTATGGCTGGGGCGGCTACGGATGGGGATACCCATATTATGGTGGCTACTACGGTTATCCATTTTATGGTGGCGGCTATGGCTATGGAGGCTACAGCAACTACAACAGCAATCACGACCAGTCCACAAGGCGTGAACTTGGTTCAGGAAGATATACCAATACCGGCATGAGAAGCAGCGCCGATCGACGTACAGCAGTAATGTCTTCTCAAAGTCGTGCCAATACTTCTGCTCGTACAAATGATTATACCCGTGTAACTTCAACAAGAAGTGGCAGCACCGTGCAAGGCACCCGCAGCGGTGTGAGCAGAGATGCCTCTACCCGTTCATCTGTATCCGGAGTTGATACCCGTACCCGTACAGGCGCTGTGAGAAGCTCGGACGCCTGGAACAATGTTCGTTCAAACAGCAGCTACAGTGCTACCGGAGCAAGCTCTTCCGGAAGATCTTCAACTATTATCAATCGTTCAAATCCTTCTACTTCTACCCGTAGCTCTACAAGCACGTACGATACACGCAGCAGCGGTACTTACAGTGCACCGAGCCGCTCATCATCAAGCTCACGCTCAGATGAATCAAGCAGAAGCAGCAGTACATACAGTGCACCTAGTCGTTCATCTTCATCCAGCTCCAGTGGTTCATTTGGTGGCAGCAGTGGCGGCGGATCATACGGTGGTGGTGGTTCTTCATCAGGAGGTTCATCCACTGGTGGTGGCAGCAGAAGATAATTTCTCAAACAATAAATATTAACAAATAAAATATAATTCGAAATAATAGAAAAACGCTGATAACCAATTTGTTGGAAAGAAGGTGAGATTCTACATAACTATAACTCTAATTATAAAAAAAACAGTAAGTTCTGAAATGAAAAAATCCTTATTTATAATATTTTCGATACTGCTGGGTTCGGCAGCATTTTCTCAAACTGAATACGAAGCTTTGAAAATCGGTCAGTCTGATATTGTGGGAACTGCTCGATATATGAGTATGGGCGGTGCGTTCGGTGCTTTGGGCGGAGATGCTTCTGCCCTGAAAGATAATCCAGCCGGCCTTGGCGTATACCGCACCGGTGAAATTTCAATGACGCTTAATGGTCAGTCGCAAAGTGCAAATTCAACTTGGTACGGAACAGAATCTTCCGATTCCAGACCAATCAACATGAAAGCAAACAATGCTTCTTACATCATGTCTGTTCCGCTTTGGGAAGAGAGATCCAGTGGACTGCTACATTCCAATTTTTCTTTTAGCTACAACCGGGTAAAAAATTTTAACCGCGTGATGAAAGCGAATGGTTCCACAGATGCTTCATTTACCGATTTCCTTGCCGGATTTACCGGTGGCTTGGTAGAAGCTGATTTGAAATACGTGGCAAACAGCTACGAGCCTTATGATGTTGATTTTGTGCCGTGGCTGTCAGTTTTGGCATACGACGGATTTCTTATTGATTATTCTGCATCAAATCCTACTGAATGGCATTCTGCATTCAATGGAAAATCAGTTTCTGAGAATTTGGTTTACGAAACTGGCGGAATCAGCGAATATTCATTTGGATGGGGTGGCAATTTCAATAATAAATTTTTCATAGGTGCAAATCTGAATATGTCCGACTTGACTTACCGCGTGGAATCTGTGATGTCAGAAGATTTTACTGGTGGAGGATTTTCGCTGACAAATATTTTGGACCAAAATGGGATTGGCGTTAATTTGAAATTAGGCGCAATTTACCTGCCTACAAATAATATCAGATTGGGTGCAGCGGTACATACGCCTACATTTTACACACTTTCCGAAGTGGGATACGCTACGTTGAGTTATTCAAATAATATCTACAATGAGAGTGGAAAAACGAATGTGCCGACCGATGGAAGCCGTCAGAATTTTAATCTTCAATCACCCATGCAGGCACAGTTAAGTGCTGCTTATATGTTTGGCAGGAAAGGGTTGATCTCCGCAGAATACAACTTCATCAATTATCAGGGAATGCGTTTCAGCGAAACTAATGGCAAGAGAACTACATTTGATCCGGAAAACAACGGACAGGTAATTGACGGACAGCTTATCGGTGGAATGAAACAGGTATTAAGCAACGGACACGTACTTAAATTGGGAGCAGAAATCAAACCTTCTGAAAACTTTGCGCTGCGTGCCGGATACGCTATGATGACTCCTGTAACCAATCCAAACTACACCGGTGGAAAATCACTCCGTTTGGATGATGTGCATACAAATACTGAATTTTTCACTGACAATGGAACTAACTATTTCAGTGTAGGTGCTGGATATCGCGAGGCAACTTGGTTCATCGACTTGTCTTATGGATTGAAAATGCAGGATGAAAATTTCTTCCCATACCAGCCAATCAGATATGACAACAGCGCCGACTTGCTGCCGTATGCTGCAAGCGTGAAAACCAATACTCACAACGTTGCTTTGACAGTTGGTTTCAAAATGTAAATAATTCTGAATTAATAAGATAAAACCAATCCTTCGGGGTTGGTTTTTTTATTGTGTATTTTCCTGAAAAAAACTACCTTTGCAGACTTTTTAATCTAGTTCATTAGTAATGTTGGTTGATTGGTGAAATTGTTGAATAGTTAAGTGGTAAAATAGTCCCGACGAAGCTTTGCTTGTCGGGATGCCGATATTAATCGTCGGCATTGAATAGTAAAGTAGTTGAATAGTAAAATAGTAGGGTAGAATTAAATTCAAACACCCAAACACCCAAACACCCAAACATTCAAACACCCAAACACCCAAACATCCAAACACCCAAACATCGAACATCCAAAAATAAATATGTCATTAAATTCAGAAATAAATCGTCGTCGTACATTTGCTATTATCAGCCACCCGGATGCCGGGAAAACTACGCTTACGGAGAAACTGCTTCTTTTCGGGGGAGCTATCCACGTGGCGGGAGCTGTAAAATCCAATAAAATCCGTAAAACTGCCACATCCGACTGGATGGAAATCGAGAAACAACGTGGTATCTCTGTGGCAACGTCTGTGATGGGATTTGAGTACGAGGGCTATAAAATAAACATTCTGGACACGCCTGGTCACCAGGATTTTGCGGAAGATACATTCCGTACACTCACTGCTGTGGACAGCGTAATCATCGTTGTGGACTCAGCCAAAGGGGTGGAAACTCAGACCAGAAAACTGATGAATGTGTGCCGCATGCGGAATACGCCGATCATGATTTTCATCAATAAAATGGACCGCGAAGGACGTGATCCATTCGAACTGATGGATGAGCTGGAAAGCGAACTTGGAATCAGCGTACGCCCGTTGAGCTGGCCAATCAGTATGGGTGCGTCATTCAAGGGTGTATACAATTTCTACAAACAAAATATGCAGCT
>CAZIRA010000197.1:0-3502 GCA_964541615.1 uncultured Paludibacter sp. | reverse complement strand
TCACATTTCCTGCTTCTATCAGCTGGATGATGTCGTCCTCTTTTCCTTTGAAAGATAGTTTGGCAAGCCGTTGATCAAAATCAAACGAAGCTTCTGTGTTATAATTCAGGCCGAAATTAATTTTATCACCCACAGTACCTGTCACGTTCATCTGGATTTTCTGATCGAAATTCGGGATGTTCGAGCGTCGTGCACGGGGAGGAAGCGTGTAGTTGCTGGTGTATTGGCTTTTAAAACCAAAAATAAGCTCAGCCGAGCCCTGCGTACGAATCTGAACACCGCCGGGACCGAAAATTTTATCTGCCGGTCCCAGGCTGAACTTCATATCGGTCACCGAAAACTTGTCTTCGTTGTTGGAAACACCTTTAATATTTCTGTCGCGCCAGTATTCCTGCATCGACTTTTTCATCGAATATTCGTTGAATTCCTCCGGTGTCAGAGTGTATGGTGTGGAAAGCTCCAGTTCACCTACTTTGGTGCGGATTACGTAATTTCCGGTTTTATCGTCGTATTCAACTGTTGTTTTTACATTCTCCGGATCCCTCAAATCCATTGGATATTGCTTGTGAAGGTCTTCGAAAGTAGAAAAATCTTTGTTACTGACAGGAAAACGAACGGAAGTATCTTTTTTAGAAGTATTTGCAGGATTTTGAGCTTGTGGTTCAGGAGCGTATTCAGCCAAATATCCGGATGCAAAATTGCGGGTAGAGTTTACGAGCCCGTAACTTCCACCTACAAGAACGATAAAGAATAGTATGATTGAATATTTTTTCAAACCCCTAACCCCTAAAGGGGAATTTTTTCGCTTTTTATTTAATCAATTAATTTTATTGTTGACCGATTACCCCTTTTCTTTTTCCCCTTTAGGGGTTAGGGGTGTCTATTACAACATCTTCAACGCCAATTTAAGTGCTTGCTCTACCGTAACCTCCAGTTGGTCTTTTAGAATTTTATCAATCACCTTTTGTGATGGTGCGGATGCAAAACCGAGCATAGCGAGTGCTGATAGTGTTTCTTCGCGTACCGGATTGCCGGCAAATGACAAGGTTGCAGGAGTTTTATCGTCAGCCGAAATGCCGATTTTCAGGATTTTATCTTTCAAATCCACCAAAATTCGTTGAGCCGTTTTTGCTCCGATTCCTTTGATAGCATTGAGTGCCGTAACATTCTCGGTAGCAATGATTTGTTGGAGTTCGGATGCTGAATAGGATGACATAATTACCCGTGCCGTATTGGCGCCAATTCCGGAAACTGAAATCAGCAATAGGAATAGCTCACGCTCGCTTTTATTCATGAATCCGAAAAGCACATAAGCATCTTCACGAATGGCCTCGTGGATGTAAAGTTTAGCTTCGGTTTTCCCATTGAGCGCACCGTATGTAGTGAGCGAAATATTGATAAAATATCCTACTCCGGCTGTCTCTATGACAGCATTGGTGGGCGTAAGTTCGGTTAAATCTCCTTTTATATAGTCAATCATTTTTAGACGATTAGATGTTAGACTGTCAGAATACAGACAAAAAGGCAATCTTAACGCATAAAAGTGCTCAAAAGCCAATCTATCGGAAATTATAACGATTTTTTTTTAAAATTAGTGTAAAAGGCGGGTGAAAAGATGACTTTGAGTTTAAAAGCTCAGTGACGAGGTTTTTAATTCGTTTGAAGTTCGGCATCAACGTAAAAACATTAACTTTGCGCTGATTTTTAGTGACCAAGCTCAATATGAAAAACGCTCAAAATTATTTTTCAAAACAGTTCTACACGTATTACCGCCCGCTTTGTCTGTATGCGCTCCGTTTTTTGGAGGATACAGATGCAGTGGAAGATGTGGTGCAGGAAACTTTCGCGAAGCTTTGGGAAAAGAGAGATACGCTCGATGAAATCACTTCCATAAAATCCTACCTCTACACTGCTGTACGCAATAACTGCTTGATGATTCTTCGTTCGCGAAAGGAATTTGACGATGTGGAAGAATTGCAAATTACAGATGGAAACTCCGAAGAAGAACGTATTTCAAGAGCAGAATTAGAAGCTCAACTCTGGAAGTTGATAGACGAACTGCCCGAAAAACGTCGGGATATTTTTCTGATGGCAAAGCGTGACGGGCTTTCATACAAAGAAATAGCCGAAGAAACCGGATTGACCTTAAAAACCATCGAAAATCACATTTCGAGAGCGTTGAAATCGCTTCGGAAGAAGAATATGACACTGTATTTGTACTTTTTTCTTTAGCTTTTACGATATTTAAATATCTAAAAAAATCTTTCACGCACTGTGAGGGATTTTTTGTTTTTTGCATCTTAGAATCAAAAAGACCTCAATTGAAAAAAAAATTATTTAACATACGCTACTATGAATTCAATTAAAAAAGTCGGATTTTTTATACTATTGACAGTGCTTTTTTCTGCTTGCAGAACCACTTATCGGGGTATGACAACCAACGAAAATCACCATCAAACGCAAGTTGTGCTGAGTGAAAATAATTATCGGATAGTAAAATACGTGGAAGGCGATGCGTCTGCCCGTTATGTGCTGTTTTTTGGTGGAAACGGCAGTGAACGGGGTCTGGTGGCTCGTGCGCGTGAGAATATGCTTCGAAATGCCGGACTGATTGGCGCGTCACGTGCTGTGATTAACGAAACGGTAGAAAAACGGGTGAAAGAAAGTCTTTTTACCACAGAAGTAAGGTACATTGTTTCGGCGTATGTGGTAGAATTTTTCAATCCCGACACGGAAACTCCGCCCCAGCCGGAAGAAAGCACCTACGCCGTTCACGAAGAAATACAGCGCACTCCAAACGTTGTTACACACGGAATTACAGCTGGAACAACCCTACAATCTGATGAAAACGATGGTTATAACACTCGTACTCATATGCCCGGTTTGCATGTGGGATACAAACTTGAATTTCATAATCCCGACATCAAATTTTTGTATTGGGGCACACAGTTGAATCTCTCTTACCTGAACGAAAAGACGTTTACCAGAGACCAGTTAAGCGGGAAAGAACATACGCTTGCCATCGAAATACCGTTTTTAGTAGGTGCAAAAATTCCTGTCACCGAAAATTTCAAATGGTTTATCAACGGTGGTCCGACTGTCGGGATGTTTATAAGCGATTACACAAGTTATTCCGCAGAATATCCCGATGGAAAATTAAATAACGGATTAGCTACAGCACCATCGGTAGGTGCCGAACTGTACAGCGGTTTCCAACTGGGAAAACACTGGCAGTTGAGTGCTGGTCATCGTTGGAATATTGGTTATTATGAATACGACCATTCAAAAATTTCGCTCTCTTATTTGTTTTAGAACATCATACAGCCAATTTTATAAAAATGAAACTATTGAAAACTTTCTTGCCATTTATAGCTGTCTTGTTTCTGCTAACTGCCTGCGAAAAGGAAACAACACCTACATTGGCACAAATAAACTATCAACTTAAAGATAATATCACGCCTACTTATGCAACTTTTAAGTTAAATGTTCATACTAAAAGATC
>CAZIRA010000196.1:0-3514 GCA_964541615.1 uncultured Paludibacter sp. | reverse complement strand
GATATTTTGATTGGAAATGAAGAAGATTTTCAGCTTTGTCTGGGCATAGAAGGACCGAAAGCCGGTGGTGAGAACATCGAAGATACGATGGATGCTTTCAAAGGCATGATTAAAAATGCCAAAAAAGCGTATCCGAATGTGACTGTTTTTGCCAATACATTGCGGGAAGTTCTAAGCGTCAACGAACATCTTTGGGGCGCAATTGTTTATGAAAATGACACGTTCCATGTTGAAAACATGCGAAAAATAGTGGTGCTCGACCGGATTGGCGGAGGCGATGGATTTGTCGGAGGATTACTCTACAGCATTCTGAAAGAATGGGAACCCGAAAAATGGGTTCAGTTTGCCTGGGCAAGCGGAGCTCTGGCAACAACTTTCCTCACCGACTACGCACAGCCGGCCGACGAAGACATGATTTGGAGCATCTGGAAAGGAAATGCGAGGGTGAAAAGATGAGCCCCCTAAATCCCCCGAAGGGGGACTTTTTGGAGTGTAAAAAAATAATTTTTTTCAGAATTTAGAATTAAAAATAATAATAAAAAATAAACAAAAACCTCTAAGTGAGGTGCACAAAAGCTCCCCCTTCGGGGGGAGTTTGAGGGGGCTTTTAATATGAAAAAACTTGCAGATATTGGATTAATTGGTCTCGCTGTAATGGGCGAAAACCTGGTGCTGAATATGGAAAGCAAAGGCTACACGGTAGCTGTTTTCAATCGTTCGGTAGAGAAAGTAGAGAAATTTATAGCCGGACGCGGTGCCGGAAAAAATTTCATTGGAGCAAAAAATCTGGAAGAACTGGTGGCTTCCATCGAACGTCCGCGTAAAGTAATGATGCTCGTGAAAGCCGGAAAACCGGTGGATGATTTTATCGAACAACTGATTCCGCTTCTGGAACCGGGCGATATTATCATTGATGGAGGAAACAGCCATTTCCCTGATACCGTTCGTCGTACCGAATACGTAGAAAGCAAAGGGTTGCTTTATGTCGGAACGGGTGTGTCCGGAGGTGAAGAGGGTGCCCTGAAAGGTCCTTCGATGATGCCCGGCGGATCGCCTCAGGCATGGCCTTACGTGAAAGAGATTTTTCAGTCGGTGGCTGCCAAAGTGGAAGACGGTGCACCTTGCTGCGATTGGGTAGGCGAGGACGGTGCCGGACATTTTGTTAAAATGGTTCACAATGGTATCGAATACGGTGATATGCAGATTATTAACGAAGCGTACCACATCATGAAAGACGTGCTTGGAATGGATGCATTCGAACAGCACGAAGTTTTCAAAAAATGGAATACCGGAAAATTGGACAGCTATCTGATTGAAATTACGCGTGATATTTTGGCTTACAAAGACGAAGATGGAAGTCCGCTTGTAGAAAAAATTCTGGATACCGCCGGACAAAAAGGTACCGGAAAATGGACTGCCGTAACGGCTTTGGATTTGGGAATTCCGTTGACTTTGATTGGTGAAGCGGTATTTTCACGTTGCTTGTCAGCGCAAAAAGACCTACGCGTAGAAGCTTCCAAATCGCTTGCAGGACCTGCTGTAAACTTCAAAGGCGACAAACAGCAATTTATCAACGACCTGGAAAATGCTATTTATGCTTCAAAAATCGTTTCGTACGCACAAGGTTACGACCTGATGATGGAGGCCGCCAAAGAGTATAACTGGAATTTGAATTACGGTGGTATTGCTTTGATGTGGCGCGGTGGATGTATTATTCGTTCGGTATTCCTGAAAGACATTAAAAATGCGTTTGATAATAATTCAAATTTACGCAATTTGCTGCTTGACCCATTCTTCAAAGAACAGGTAGAGGCTGCTCAAGCCGGATGGAGACGTGTTTGTGCCACAGCATTGGAAAATGGAATTCCGGTTCCGGCAATGACCTCTGCATTGGCATACTTCGATGGTTTCCGCAGCGAAAGACTGCCTGCGAACCTGCTTCAGGCACAGCGTGACTACTTTGGAGCACACATGTACGAGCGGGTGGACAAACCACGCGGAGAATTCTTCCACACCAACTGGACCGGTCACGGAGGAGATACAGCTTCAACTACGTACGAAGTGTAGCCCCCTAATTGGCTTACTCCGAACGTTGTTTCCCCCGAAGGGGGACTTAAAGAGCTGAATATCTAAATCTAATAAAACTCTGCCAAAGTTTTAAACTTTGGCAGAGTTCCTTTGAATTTGTTGGTTTATGTAGAACTTACAAATTATCTAATCAACCATATTACCAATCTACCAAAATCAATGATTTACTACTCAAACGGTTCGACCGAAACCAATTTATCAGCCGAAGATTTACGAAAAGGTCTGTTTGAAGCTCTTGAAAAGATGGGCGAAAAACAGAAAGTACTGGCTGTACCGCCGGATTTTACCCGGTTTCCGAGCAGAGCAGGCGAACTGACTGAATTTACCTGGGAATATTACGGAGAAAAATTGACCGATGTTCTTCCGGCATTGGGTACACATACGCCCATGACCGATGAGCAGATTTCCAAAATGTACGGAAAAACCCCGCGAAATCTTTTTCGTGATCACGACTGGCGGAATGATGTTGTTACGCTTGGTTATGTACCTGCGGAATACGTGAAAGAAGTTTCGGAAGGTGCGGTTGATTTTCCATGGCCGGTTCAGGTTAACAAATTATTGCAGGATGGCGGTCATGATTTAATTCTTTCCATCGGGCAGGTTGTTCCGCACGAAGTGGTTGGGATTGCCAATTACAATAAAAATATTTTTGTTGGAACAGGCGGCTCGGAAGGAATCAACAAAAGTCATTTCATCGGTGCCGCTTATGGTATGGAGAAAATGATGGGACGTGCGGATACACCGGTGCGAAAGGTCTTTAATTATGCTTCAGAACACCTCGCTTCGCACCTGCCGATTGTGTATGTTTTGACTGTTGTTGGACTAAACAAACAGGGCGTTTTACAAACCTACGGGTTGTATGTCGGAGATGATTACGACGTATTCAATGTCGCAGCAAAACTATCACTCGAAGTCAACTTTGAGATGGTTGAAAAGCCGTTGAAAAAAGTGTTGGTTTGGTTGGATCCGACCGAATTCAAAAGCACCTGGCTCGGCAATAAATCCATTTACAGAACCCGTATGGCCATTGCAGATGGCGGAGAATTGATTGTGCTGGCTCCGGCACTTAAAGAATTTGGCGAAGACAAAGAAATCGACCGGCTTATTAGAAAATACGGTTATTTCGGAACGCCTGCCACCCTGAAAGCAACCAGCGAAAACAAAGATCTTCAGGATAATCTCGGAGCCGCAGCTCACCTTATCCACGGTTCGTCCGAAGGAAGATTTTCCATTACTTACTGCCCCGGAAAAGGAGCAGAAAACCTCTCGCACCGGGAAATTGAAAGTGTAGGTTTCCAGTGGGCGGATATTGATGAAATGATGGAAAAATATAATTTCAGTTCACTTAAAGAAGGCTTTAACACTCTATCAAACGGCGAAGAAATATTCTATATTTCCAACCCGGCTTTAGGACTTTGGGCTCATC
>CAZIRA010000195.1:0-3608 GCA_964541615.1 uncultured Paludibacter sp. | reverse complement strand
TTATCTCAAACTCTAAAAGTCTGATGAATGCAGCACTTTTTTATTTTCCTGCAAATTTAACAAAAACCATTTTTATTGCCATTCATTTTTAGTATTTTTGCAGATTAGTTCTGTATTTTATTTAATCTGTTTATATTTTTACCAAAAAATCTCATTAAATGGCCAAAAAACCAGTTAAAAATACTACTAACCAACGCATTAAGGCTCCAACCCGATCAGCTGGAAGTTCCCGGGGACCAAGTGTGATTTCCAGGATTATCACATTTTTTAAAGATGAACGAACCTTTTTTATTTTAGGAATTATACTAGCAGTGGTTGTTTTGTATGCTTTCATGTCTTTTATTTCCTATTTTTTCACAGGAGCCGCTGATAAAAGCGTTTTTGACAATAACTCTTTCAAAGAAGCTCTCATTGGGCGTCAAGATGTGAGAAACTGGACTTCTGTCATGGGCGCTTATCTCTCTGAAACCTTTATTGACAACCTGTTTGGGATTTCGTCCTTTGCAATACTTTTCTTTTTGGTAATCGTTTCGCTTCGGATGATGCGGGTGAAAATTATGCCTGTCTGGGTAGCATTTTTACACTCATTTTTCTGGCTGATTTGGCTTTCTGTTTTGCTTGGATTTGTTACTGATATTTTCCCTGCCATCCAACCTTCATTTTTCTCGCTGGGAGGATCTCACGGTAATTATATAGCTGTTGAAATTCTAAATTCTTATATCGGAAAACTCGGGACGGCACTCAGTTTAATTGCCGGATTGATAGTTTATATGGTATTTGTGTGGGGTGGAACCATTCCATTTTTGAAAAATATTTTTGTGAAAAAAGGCTCCAGATTCGTGCAGGAAAAAGTGCAAACTCAGGTGGCTGTTGGTACTGAAATTGTACCCGAAGAATGGATTGTCAGATCAAAAGGCGATGATGATTTTGAGACTATAATTCCAAAAGAACCCCTTCACACAACTACTGCTTCTTCCAAAAAAACGGTCGATTCAGAAAGCGTAAAATTTGAAGTTGATACACCGAAATCCGATGATCCGGTTCAGGAATACGTAGCCGAAGAAAATGCTGACCCAAATTACAACCTAGCCAAACTGGGAAAATACGATCCTACGCTTGATTTATCGCGTTATCAACCGCCGACATTAGAATTGCTTAAAACGTATGGTTCTGACAACGATCTGCAAGTGGATATGGCTGAACAAAACGCCAACAAAAACCGAATCATAACCACGCTTCGCAATTTTGACATTGAAATCGATTCGATAAAAGCTACAGTCGGACCTACGATTACGCTATACGAAATTGTGCCAAAATCGGGTATTCGCATTTCAAAAATCCGCAACCTGGAATCGGATATCATGCTCAGCCTTGCGGCTACCGGAATCCGAATTATTGCACCGATTCCAGGGAAAGGTACAATAGGTATTGAGGTGCCAAACAACGAACCGCAGATTGTTTCAATGCATTCGGTCATTGCTTCGAAAAAGTTCAACGAGTCGAAATTTGACCTTCCGATTGCTTTCGGGAAAACGATTACAAACGAAATTTTCATGGTCGATCTGACCAAAATGCCTCACTTGCTCGTGGCTGGTGCAACGGGTCAGGGTAAGTCAGTGGGACTCAACGCAGTGATTACTTCGTTGCTTTACAAGAAACACCCGGCTCAGCTGAAATTTGTGCTTATTGACCCGAAAAAAGTGGAATTCAACATCTATTCGGCCATTGAGAAACATTTCCTGGCCAAACTGCCTGACGGAGAAGATGCTATTATCACCGACACAACCAAAGTGGTTTACACGCTGAATTCACTTTGTATGGAGATGGATGACCGGTATGATTTGTTGAAAAAAGCACATGTCCGTAACATTAAAGAATACAACGAGAAATTTGTCAATCGTGAGTTGAATCCTGAGAAAGGTCACCGTTTTCTGCCTTACATTGTGGTGATTGTGGATGAGTTTGGCGACTTGATTATGACAGCAGGAAAAGAGGTGGAAATGCCGATTGCACGTATTGCACAGCTGGCTCGTGCGGTTGGAATTCATATGATTATCGCTACACAACGTCCTTCTGTCAATATTATTACAGGTGTGATAAAAGCCAACTTCCCGGCTCGGGTAGCCTTCCGTGTTTCGTCCATGATTGACTCACGTACGATTTTGGATGCTCCCGGTGCCAACCAGCTGGTGGGACGTGGCGACTTATTATTTTCACAGGGAAGTGATTTGACACGTGTGCAATGTGCATTTGTGGATACTCCCGAAGTGGAGCAGATCGCACTTTTTATCGGAAATCAACGCGGTTATCCAACTGCTTTTTATCTGCCGGAGTATTCTGGTCCTGATGGAGAAACTGTTGATCCAACTTCTGTGGATATGAGCAAGCGTGATCCATTATTTGATGAAGCGGCACGTATGATTGTAGCTACACAACAAGGCTCTACGTCAATGATTCAGCGTAAATTTTCCATCGGTTACAACCGGGCCGGACGTCTTGCCGATCAACTTGAAGTTGCAGGAATCATCGGACCTAACGAAGGAAGTAAAGCTCGTCAGGTTTTGGTGCAGACAGAGTATGAGTTGGAGAATATATTGAAAAACTTATAGAAGCCCCTTTTCCCTCTGAAAGGAGAATTTTTCGGGCAACTTTTAGAATATAAAAATTATTATTGTTCCACTTTAAAGGCTCAGGGTTTTATTATGACTTGGGAAACATTCATTTATTATGCCATTCCGGCTGTCATTTCATGGGCGGCAGGTGCTTATTTTGCATTTAAAAATAAAACAACATCCGCCTACCTCTTCACAATTGCCGGAATTATGATTTTTGCAGCTTTCATTGCCGGCATGTGGATTTCGCTGGAGCGTCCGCCGCTGCGCACCATGGGCGAAACCCGGCTTTGGTATTCGTTTTTCTTGCCGGTAGCCGGACTGCTGACTTATATGCGCTGGAAATTCAAGTGGATACTTTCATTCAGTACCGTATTGGCTTTTGTTTTTATTTGTGTCAACATCTTCAAGCCCGAAATTCATAACAAAACGCTGATGCCTGCCTTGCAAAGTCCCTGGTTTGCACCGCATGTTATTATTTATATGTTCTCATACGCAGTGTTGGGTGCTGCCACTATCATCGGTTTGTATTTTCTCATTCGAAAAGAAGACAAAAATTTCAACGGGGAGGTGATGAGTTTGATTGACAATCTGGTGTATGTGGGCACCGCTTTTTTGACCATGGGAATGTTGATAGGAGCCGTTTGGGCAAAAGATGCCTGGGGACATTACTGGAGCTGGGATCCGAAAGAAACCTGGGCTGCCGCTACCTGGCTGGGTTTTCTCATTTATATTCATTATCGAAATCACAAACCCAAAAATTTCAGAAATGCACTTGCTGTTTTGGTCTTTTCGTTTGTCTTGTTGCAAGTGTGCTGGTACGGCATCAATTATCTTCCTTCTGCCAAAGGTGTAAGCATTCATACCTATAGTCTGGATTGAAAATACTTATCGGGTTAATAAAAGTGTATTTTTTATTTTTTTAAGTCAATATGTATTTATGAAAATATAACATATTGAATATCAAATTTATAGATTATATATAAACGAAATATA
>CAZIRA010000194.1:0-3714 GCA_964541615.1 uncultured Paludibacter sp. | reverse complement strand
AAAACTTTTAACTAAATACTATAGACTAAAGCTGTCCTGCGTCCACCAGCGTAATTACACGCTCCACAATTCTGTCCTTGTCTTTGCCGTCATATTCCGCTCTCAGGTCCGAACCAAAAAACTTAGCAACCGTATTCCAGAACACAGCAGGAACTCCGCCTTTATACGCTTTTATCAGGTCAAAAGTATTAATATTGTGCTCGCGGTCAATCAGTTTTATCAACATCTTGCCTTGATTCACAGTCAGGTTTCGAAGCGGCTTTTCGTACTGACGAAAAATTCGCTTTTGAAAATCGTTGATGTGCTTTTTTCGTGACGCATCGTCAGGCAAAGCAAATAATTCCCGGTTCAGCTTGTCAATTTCACGGGATGCCAAACGCGCGTAAGGCAATGCCTTTTTCACATCGCGTACTGTACGCCAATAAAATTTCTCCTGATTCCTGCTTGAAAAAACCAACGGTGGATAGACAAAAAGCTCGCGCAGAAATTCCAGATAAATGATTTCACCGTTCTCTATCACCTTCTCCATCAATGCATAAGAAGTGGCACGAGTACCCGGAACAGGCAGATCTTCAGGTACCTGGGAAACGCTTTTAGCCCCAAGAAACGGGAGGAAAAAAAGCACGATTATGAGCAGCTTCTTGGTCATTGACAAATATGAAATGGCAATATTAGAGACTGTAAAATTAAATAAAATTTTCGATTTACCTATTTATCAGCAATATTTATTCCAATTTAATCACTCATAAACTTTCAATATCAGAAATTTTGGTTAAATTTGGGATTTTAATCATTTAAATTAAATTTGATAAATTACGATTACAAGTCTGTTTATGAAGAAAATTTACTCCACCATCCTTGTATTTTTAGGTGTCAGCAGTTTCATGTTTGGACAGATTGCGCCTGTAGTTCCATCGTCTACTTCCATTGCCAACACTTCAGTAGCCGTTCAAAATGAATGGAACGCTTTTCAAAATACCGCCGCATTGGCAAACATTGAACAAAACGAAGCTTCCGCTCAATACGAAAATAAATATATGCTGAAAGAGCTGAGCACACGCAGCATTCAGGCGGGTTTTCATACTAAGTACGTAAATGTAGGCCTGGCATATTCCTACCACGGATATTCGGTTCGAAACGAGATGCTCGGCGGTATCGGGCTGGCAAGAAATTTCGGCGATATGTTTTCCATGGGCGTGCAGTTCAACTATTACACGGCCTACTTTAGTGCTGCCGATGAAAGTCGTTATAGAGGCACTGTACTAACGCAGTTTGGTGTTTCTTCGCGGATTTTTCCAAAACTGACCGTAGGGTTTCATACCTTCAATCCGTTCCAAAGCGGCATAAACACTGAAAACACAGTGGTTAGACTCCCATCCATTTTCAGCATCGGAACCAACTATGAATTTGCTGAAAACCTGGTTTGGCTCACGCAGATTGACAAAGAAGTGAGCAGTAATTTCCGGTTTGCCACCGGATTTGAGTACACCATGATTAAGCAGCTGACCGTAAAACTGGGAGCTTACGGACAGGATTATCTCGTTCCGGCACTTGGACTCGGACTCCATTTAGGTGATTTCCATTTCACGATGAATGCTGAAATGCATCCTCAGCTGGGACTTAATTCACTTGCAAATCTCAAATACAGATTCTGAAAAAAATGAAGATGCTGAAGAAGATATTCATTGCTTTTTTGATGGGAATGGCTGCCTGGACAGCACACGCCCAGGAATCAGCCGGTCGGACTGTAGAGCAGATCATTGCTGATATTTACGAGCAGGTTTCGGAAAATTCGGATACTGAAATCGACTTTACCAGTTTCTATGAAGACATGATTTACTACTCCGAAAATCCGATCAATCTGAACAAAACCACTAAAGAAGAGCTCGAAAAACTACAATTTCTTTCGGACATTCAGGTGGACAATATCCTGCATTATCTCTATCGGTACGCTCCGCTGAATACCATCTACGAAATGCAGCTGATCGATGGTCTGGACATGACTGACATTCGCATGCTGCTGCCTTTTGTAATGCTGGGCGAGGCCGGTGCAAGGAAAGAAACATTGAGGCTGAAAGATGTTTTCAAATATGGGAAAAACGAACTGTATCTCCGTCTGGACAGAGGGTTGGAAACAAAAGAGGGCTACCGATTCATTCCCGAAGAGGAGCAGCAGGCAGAAGAGAAAAATGCACGAAAATACGTTGGTGATCCTTTTTACAATCACATCAAATACCGGTTCCGATACCGCGACCGCATTGCATTCGGTGTAACGGCTGAGAAAGATGCCGGCGAGCAGTTCTGGGGTGATCACAACAAAGGGTACGATTTCTATTCAGCACACGTTGAATTGAAAAATTTCGGAAAATTGAAAACACTCGTTTTAGGAGATTATCGGGCAAATTTCGGCCAAGGGCTGGTACTTCGTACGGATTTTTCGATGGGAAAATCTTCTTACGTCATGCAGGTAAATCCACGTTCGAGCGGATTGAAAAAATATACTTCTACCGATGAATACAATTTTTTCCGCGGAGCCGGTGCTACGGTAAGTTTGGGAAATCTGGACATCACCGGATTTTATTCAAATAAACTGATAGACGGAGATACCATCGGTGGTCAGTTTGCATCTGTCAAGATTGACGGGCTTCACCGTACCATCAACGATCTGAACCGTAAACGAAACGTCAGTCAGCAGGTGATTGGTGGAAATGTGACCTACACTTATTCGTGGCTGCAGGTAGGAGCTACCGCATTGTACAACTCATTCGACCATTCGCTTGAACCGCGCCCTGCGAATTATAACAAATTCTATTTCAGAGGAAAAGAACAAACCGTAGGAAGCGTGAACTACCGTGTACGTGCCGGGAAACTCAACATCTTTGGCGAAACGGCTCTTTCTGACAGAGAAGGTGCCTGGGCAACTATCAACGGCTTGAATTTCAGCCCCATATCAAGGGTAGGATTAGTAGCGCTTCATCGCTATTTTTCAAAAGAGTATGATACATTCTTTGCAACCACATTTTCAGAATCTTCACGGGTGAACAACGAAACCGGATTTTACATCGGTACCGAAGTGCGCCCAATCAAATACTGGAAAGTTTCAGCCTACATTGACAGTTATCGTTTCCCGTGGATGAAATTCGGAATTGACGAACCTTCCATCGGCAAGGATTACCTCGTTCAGGTGGATTACGCTCCTAAGCGAAATGTTAACATGTATTGGAGGTTTAAGTTTGAGGAGAAAATGAGTAACTATTCCGATACGGTGACCACCATGCCACTGGTACTTCCGCAACAAAAATGGGCAGCACGTTACCTGCTTAATTACAGTTTCGGACGATTCAGCTTCAAAAACCAGCTTGATGTAAACAGTTTCTACGATGAAGTAAATCCGGTATCCTACGGATATTCTGCCTTGCAGGATGTGAGCTACGAATTTGTACGGGTTCCACTTCGTATTGATTTACGCTTCCACATTTTTGATGCCATGAATTATGAAAACAGACTCTACACCTACGAAAAAGATGTGCTTTATGCTTTTTCTGTACCAATGAATTACGGAATGGGTTCAAGGTACTATGTGAACCTGCGCTACGAACTTAACCAGAATATCTCCTTCTGGCTCAAGCTGGCCCAGACTGTATATGCCGACGAAAGAGCAACCATTAGCAGCAGCAACGAAGAAATTCAAGGCAACCGCAAAACGGATTTGAG
>CAZIRA010000193.1:0-3715 GCA_964541615.1 uncultured Paludibacter sp. | reverse complement strand
AACGGCGAAGAAATATTCTATATTTCCAACCCGGCTTTAGGACTTTGGGCTCATCGGGATCGATTTGAGTTTTAATTCCTCGAGGACCAAAATGGGAAATTAATGTGAGGAGCGGATTTTATTTTATTATAAGTTATTTGTCAAATTAAATTTTTCCATAAAAACAGCATCAATAACTTTTTTTGCTCTTTTGTAGCAATAGGAGTGAATTTTGAACAAAATTGGTAGTTTTTGAACAACTTTTATACAGTATAGTAAAAGAAATGTTCTATTTTTGCAGGAAATTAAATATTTATTATTTAGAAATAGAAATGAGTAAGAAAATTGTAACTTTTGGTGAAATTATGTTGCGTTTGGCAACACCCGGTTATCAGCGATTTATACAATCAAATAGTTTGAATGCTACTTTTGGTGGTGGAGAAGCCAATGTGGCTGTTTCGTTGGCAAATTACGGTTTGAATGCTGAATTTGTAACTCGCCTGCCTAAAAATGATGTTGCTGAATGGTGTTTGTCAGAATTAAGAAAATACAACGTCGGTACTCAAAATATCGTTAGAGGCGGCGAACGTGTGGGTATTTATTTTTTAGAAACAGGAGCTGTTGCACGTCCTTCAAAAGTAGTTTACGACCGTGCTAATTCTTCGATTGCTGACATTCAACCCGGCATGATCAATTGGAAAGAAGTTTTGAAAGATGCAGACTGGTTTCATTGGACAGGTATCACACCAGCATTATCGCAAGGAGCAGCTGATGCTTGTCTGGAAGCCATCAAAACTGCCAACGAAATGGGTGTAATGGTCTCAACCGATTTGAATTATCGAAAAAACTTATGGAAATACGGCAAAAAAGCTTCTGAAATAATGCCTGCATTGGTTGAAGGTTGTGATGTGATCCTTGGAAATGAGGAAGATGCTGAGAAAGTTTTTGGAATAAAGCCTGAAGGTTTCGAGGTAACACATACGGGCGGCGAAATTGATGCTGCAGAGTTTGAAAGTGTTTGTATGCAAATGATGAAACGTTTCCCTCGTGCAAAAAAAGTGATCATTACACTTCGTGGATCCATTAATGCCAATCACAACACATGGGGAGGAGTTCTTTATTCTGAAGGAAAACTTTATGAATCAAAACGTTACGATATTACACACATTGTGGATAGAGTAGGAGGAGGCGATTCATTTATGGGCGGATTGATTTATGGCTTGCTGACTTATGGCGAAGAAGATCAAAAAGCATTGGATTTTGCCGTAGCAGCATCTTGCCTGAAACATACCGTTTACGGAGACTTCAATCTGGTAACCGTTCCCGAAGTTGAAGCATTGATGGGCGGAGACGGAAGCGGGCGCGTACAGCGATAAAATCTGCCCCTTAACCCCCTAAAGGGGAATGATAGCTTATAAATTATTATTTTTGAGTTTAAAAACAATGTTTTTTTAATTATTTCATATACATTAATCAATGCTCTAGATCCTCCCTTTAGGGGGTTAAGGGGCTTATAGCTTATGCATTTTAATAAAATTCAAGTACTTTCAGCCATGCAATCCACAGGTTTAGTTCCTGTGTTTTATCATCAGGATGTGGAAGTGGCAAAACAAGTGGTTAAAGCTTGTTATGAAGGTGGGGTTCGTGTTTTTGAATTCACAAACAGAGGTGACTTTGCTCATGAGGTGTTTGGTGAATTGGTGAAATATGCTGCAAAAGAATGTCCTGAAATGATTTTGGGAATCGGTTCTATAGTGGATGCGCCTACAGCTGCACTTTATCTTCAACTCGGTGCCAACTTTGTAGTTGGGCCACTATTAAATCCGGAAATTTTCAAAGTTTGCAACCGCCGTTTGGTGCCTTACTCACCGGCTTGTGCCACAACTTCAGAAATAGGACAGGCACAAGAACTGGGAGCCGACGTAGTGAAAATTTTCCCTGCAGGAAATGTGGGCGGGCCATCGTATGTGAAAAACATCAAAGCACCGATGCCGTGGACAAACGTAATGGTGACAGGAGGTGTGGAGCCGACAGAAGAAAATCTTTCGAAATGGTTTCAAGCCGGCGTATTATGTGTCGGTATGGGTTCCAACTTATTTCCTTCGGATATGATAACAGAAAAAAACTGGAATGGAATACGTGATTTATGTTCTAATACATTAGCAATTATTAAAGGAGTAAAAACAAAATAAAATAATCCAATTATAATAATTATAAATTAATCAACATGGAAAATACGCAAAATGTGATAGAAAAAATGTCACAACATAGATGGAAAATTGTTTTAATGCTATTTTTAGCTACAACGATAAACTATTTGGACAGACAAGTGCTATCTCTCACTTGGGACGAGTTTATTAAACCGGAATTTCATTGGGGCGATTCACACTATGGAACAATTACAGCTTTCTTCTCTATTTTTTACGCAATCTCAATGCTCTTTGCAGGTAGGTTTGTAGAGTGGATGGGAACGAAAAAAGGTTTCTTGTGGGCTATTGGGGTCTGGAGCTTTGGAGCAATTCTTCATGCAGCTGCCGGAGTGGTTACAGAAGCATATGTAGGCTTAAATAGTTATGAAGAAATGGTACGTGCAACAGGTGATATCACAGTAGTTATTGCAACTGTAAGTATGTGGTTTTTCTTAGTAGCAAGAGGAGTTCTTGCTTTAGGAGAAGCCGGTAATTTCCCGGCTGCTATCAAGGCTACAGCTGAATATTTCCCTAAAAAAGACCGTGCATACGCCACTTCAATCTTTAATGCAGGTGCATCAATTGGGGCTCTTTTTGCACCTCTTACTATACCTCCGTTAGCAAAAGCTTTTGGATGGGAAATAGCATTTATCGTAATTGGAGCTACAGGTTTTATATGGATGGCGTTTTGGGTATTTGTGTATGATAAACCACGCGAAAGCAAACGCGTGAATCAGGCAGAATTAGAATATATCGAACAAGATTACAAAAATGAATCTGTAGTACAGGTCGCCACAACTAAAATAGAAAAGATTCCTTTCTGGAAAACTTTTTCATACAAACAAACCTGGGCATTTGCAGCCGGTAAGTTTATGACTGATGGTGTTTGGTGGTTCTTTTTATTCTGGACCCCTTCTTATCTTTACGCCCAATTTGACATTAAAATGTCTGAAGGATTGGGCATGGCATTAATATTCACTCTTTATGCAATAGTAACTGTTCTTTCTATTTTTGGCGGTAAACTACCCACTATATTTATAAACAGGAGTGGAATGAATCCATACGCTGCGAGAATGAAAGCTATGCTGATTTTTGCTTTCGTTCCACTTGTAGTATTGTTAGCCCAACCTTTGGGAGCACAATTCCCGGAACTTGGTAGAAATGCAGCATGGATTCCTGTATTGTTGATTTCTTTAGGTGCAGCAGCTCACCAGGCATGGAGTGCAAACCTATTCTCTACAATTGGTGATATGTTTCCACAGGGTGCCATTGCCACTGTTACCGGGATAGGCGGTATGGCGGGTGGTATTGGTTCTATGATTCTTCAAAAAAGTGCAGGTAATCTGTTTGATTATGCAGACAATACAAATATGGTATTTTTAGGATTCGAAGGAAAACCGGCAGGATATTTCATTATTTTCTGTATATGTGCGGTAGCATATTTGATCGGTTGGGTGATTATGAAATCTTTAGTTCCAAAATACAGGCCTATCGAAGATTAATTTCGATTGGATATTTTACAAAAACGGTTTTCGATTTTTTATTCG
>CAZIRA010000192.1:0-3719 GCA_964541615.1 uncultured Paludibacter sp. | reverse complement strand
TCGAAAGCCGTTTTGTTAATTCTGTGTTAAACCAGATTTTCTTATTTTCTCAGTAACCTCAAAAATTCCTTAGGCACTTGCGTCTCAAAGTGCATTATTTCTCCCGAAACCGGGTGGTAAAATTCCAACAACCTGGCATGAAGCGCCAGTCTGCCAATTTCAGTGGTAGAGCCGTATTTCCGATCTCCGACAATTGGGTGTCCGATCGTTTCCATGTGAACGCGGATTTGATTTTTCCGGCCGGTTTCAAGCTCAATTTCGAGCAGAGAGAAATTATCATTGAATTTTGTCCGAACGTAATTTGTAACGGCTTGCTTGCCACCATTATCGAATGGGCTCGATTTGATTTTCAGTGATACTTCATTCTCAGTCAGCCAGGAAACAATCTGATCTTTCTCTTTTTCAACTTTCCCCTCCACTACGGCTGAATAAATCCTTTTAGTCACAATCTCTTGCCAGTTATCACGGAAAATATGCTGTACATCGCTGTTTTTTGCGAAGACAAGAACACCGGAAGTTTCTCTGTCCAAACGGTGAACTGTATAGATCTTATTGAATTTCGAAGATTTCTTTACATAGTTCTTCAGGATGGAAAAAGCGGTTGTTTCCATTGCTGTTCCGGTTGTCACGGTAAGAAGCCCTTCTTTTTTCTCCACAACAATGATGTCGCTGTCTTCGTAGATGATACTAAGTTTCGGATGAGTAAGCTCCAGGTTGCCGTGGGAATGGTTGATAACCACCAGGTCATTCGCTTTCAAAGGTGCGTCAAACTGAGTCGTCACTTTATCATTCACAGAAACCTGACGGTGAGAAAGCAGTGATTTCACCGAACTACGGCTCATGCCACCCATTTTACTCAACAAAAATTCCATCAGCGTAGAATTTTCCTTGACGCTGATTCTGGTCAATTTCGGAGCAGGAATGTATGGAGTTTTTCTTTTTTTCATAAATAACAGTTTTTCTTCAGATTTTTAATGTCGAGTACCCCAATTTTTCAATACATATACAATGGGACATGGGATACAGAGTCTTGGGGTACTTTTGCCGGATCACAATTTACCACCGTAAAGTGGTAGCAAGCCTGACGTCTTTCCCGTACTGCAACGAGCCTGCACTGCTCCCGAAGTTCAAGCATGGTTTCGCGGAGTGCATCTGCCGGATATATATTTTGTTCGATCGAATCAGCTTTTGTATTGTAAAATTCCTTGTACGTGATATCAATCGTAGCACCGTAAAGATGTGTTGATTGCGTATGTGCGTTCCTGTTTCGAGTCGATAGGTTTCCCTGAGTTTCGTTTGTGCGTAGAGCCGAAGTTATCAAAAAACGGTAATGATCCTTGTTTTTGTCCCTGAGTTTCTGACGAAAAATCAGTCCGATATCATTCAGAAGCTGAGCCATTTCAGGCGTTACATAAGGGAACGAATGAGTCAGATCTTTCAGGTGGTACAGCGGATTGTTTTTCAATCTTACCAGGATATTTTGCCTGGCAAGCATCGCGCTGTCCTCAATAAACGATTGATTGCTGATATAAATATTTTTCAATCCATTGGCTTGAGCATGAAGCAGTTGTACGTCGTTGTCGTCATGAAGTTTGCGAATCGGCTCAATGGGAGCTGTAGCATAAAGCGCTCTGTTACAATCAACTACCTCGTAATTTTTATATTCATAGGCCGTGTGCGATTTGTTGTTTTTAGTGAAAACTGCCAGTAAAATTCCGGAAATAATGATGACGGCGGCGCCTAAAAGTGAAAATTTGTAAGTGTGAATGAAAAAAAGTATTCGTTGTAATAGAGAATTGATATGCATTTTTGAAAAAATTTACGCAAAAATACATCAAATCGGCCAATGGACAATCATAATTGTATTAATTTAATGACAAATAAATTTGTCTTATAAAAAGTTATCAGCTTAATTCGGATTTATTTCGTAATTTTGCAGTAAATTTTTCGGGAATATATTTCATTAAAAACTAAAAATACGTATCAAAATGAAACCAACATTATTTATTCTTGCTGCAGGCATGGGAAGCCGTTACGGTGGGTTAAAACAATTAGATGGACTTGGGCCGAACGGCGAAACTATTATGGACTATTCGGTGTATGATGCTGTGAGAGCTGGATTTGGAAAAGTTGTATTTGTAATTCGTGAATCATTCGAAAATGATTTTCGCAACATCGTTTTGAAAAAGTACGAAGGAATTATCCAAACGGAAGTTGTATTTCAGGCATTGGAAAATATTCCAGAAGGAATTGCCCTGAATCCTGAAAGAGAAAAACCCTGGGGAACCAACCACGCGGTGATGATGGGCAAGGATGTGATAAAAGAGCCGTTTGCGGTGATTAATGCCGATGATTTTTATGGAAAAGAATCTTTTGAGGTGATGGCTGAGTTTTTGAGAAATGTGGAAGGAAAGAAAAACGAGTATTCTATGATCGGCTACCGTGTGGGAAATACGCTGTCAGAAAGCGGTTCTGTGGCGCGCGGCGTTTGTTCTGTGGACGAAAATGGCAACCTTACTACTGTAGTTGAACGCACTTCGATTGTTCGCAAAGACGGCGAAATAGTATTTACCGATGAAAATGGAGTAGCGCAGACATTGCATGAAAATACACCGGTTTCGATGAATTTCTGGGGTTTCACACCCGAATATTTCCAGTATTCGGAAGAAATGTTTGTTGATTTCTTGAAAAACCACGGCAATGAATTGAAATCAGAATTTTTTATTCCATTGGTTGTGAATAATCTGATTACAGACGGAACTGCCACTTGCAAAGTGCTTGATACTACTGCCAAATGGTTCGGAGTGACTTATGCAGAAGACCGCCAGTCGGTGGTGGATAAAATCAACAAGCTGGTTGCCGACGGAATTTATCCCGAGAAACTTTATAATTAAGATTTGATTAACACGTTTATTTATTGACTAAATTAATGAAATTCGTTTTAATTCGTATAAAATGACAAAAATATTAGTTACCGGAGGAACCGGATACATTGGCTCTCACACGGTTGTGGAGCTTCAGCAAGCCGGATATGAGGTGATTGTGGTGGATAATTTATCTAATTCCAACATCGAGGTTCTTAACGGAATCGAAAAGATTACCGGCATTCGTCCTGCATTTGAAAATATCGACTGCACCGACTATGTGAATATGGACAGGATGTTTGAGAAATATACCGGAATAGAGGGAATCATCCATTTCGCTGCCAGCAAAGCGGTTGGCGAATCGGTTGAAAAACCGTTGCTTTATTACAGAAACAATCTGGTTTCGCTCATGAATCTGCTTCAATTAATGCCGATTCACAAGATTAACAACATCGTTTTTTCTTCATCCTGTACCGTTTACGGACAGCCTGATATTTTGCCTGTCACCGAAAATGCTCCAATCAAAGTTGCCCTTTCGCCATACGGAAAAACAAAGCAGATCGGTGAGGACATTATCCGCGATACGGTGCATGCCGATAAATTCTACAAAGCGATTATTCTCCGCTATTTCAACCCGATTGGCGCACATGCTTCGGCAAAAATTGGAGAACTTCCCATAGGTGTTCCAAACAATCTTTTGCCGTTTGTGACTCAGACTGCGGCCGGAATCCGCAAGCAGCTGCAAGTTTTCGGAAACGACTACAATACGCCTGATGGCTCGTGCATCCGCGATTACATACATGTGGTGGATCTGGCGAAAGCGCACGTGGCTTCTATTGAGCGCATGCTTCAAAA
>CAZIRA010000191.1:0-3721 GCA_964541615.1 uncultured Paludibacter sp. | reverse complement strand
ATATTTTGCAATTTGCTGTCAATGAAAGATGAAATTATAGTTCAATTCCTTAAATAGGAGTTCATAATAAATTTCTTATGCTTAAAAAAACACGTGTAGCCGTATCGCTCGTCATTTTCGTGCTGATAACGTTCTATTTTCTCGATTTCGCAGAATTACTGCCTTTGAAATTTAATTTTTTGGCAGAAATTCAATTTCTTCCCGCGTTGCTTTCTTTGAATGCAGTTATTCTGATTGCACTCGTTCTTTTGACGCTTGTTTTTGGTCGTGTATACTGCTCATCCATCTGTCCAATGGGCGTTTACCAGGATATTGTGGCTTGGATTTCAAAAAAAGTTCCCAAAAAACTTCGTAAAAAGCGCAGAAGATACACCTACAGTCCGGCCAAGAACATCCTGAGATGGGTGATTCTCGTAGCAACTTTGGTCGCGTTTCTATTTGGTTTTACATTCCTTGTAGGCCTTCTCGATCCGTATGGCGCCTATGGTCGGATGGTTACACACATTTTCCGCCCTGCCTATTTAGCCGGCAACAACGTGCTTCAATCGGTATTTACACAATTCGATAACTATACATTTTACAAAGTCGGTATTTACGGATTGGGAGTTTTGTCATTTGTAGTATCGCTCATTACGATGCTTGGTATTGGGTTTTTGGCCTGGAAAAACGGCCGTACTTACTGCAATACCATCTGTCCTGTAGGTACTACGCTTGGTTTTCTTAGCAAATTTTCCTTTTTCAAAATTCAGTTTGTAGAGTCAAATTGTAATTCGTGCGGACTTTGCGCAATGAACTGCAAAGCATCCTGCATTGACTCCGATAAAATGGTAATTGACCACAGCCGATGCATCGATTGCTTCAACTGCATTGAGGTTTGCAACCGTTCAGCCATGAAATATGCGCCTGTCAATTTCAAAAAGAAAGCTGTAAAAGAAGAAATCGCCTCAGCAGAAGTTGATAAGTCAAAACGTCGGTTTCTTTCAGCAACCCTGGTTACAACCGTAGCTGCAACGAGCATGATTGCTCAGAAAACGACCGGAGTAGAATTGAGAAAAGAGGTAAAACGCGAACTGCCGATTGCTCCTCCGGGTGCTTTGAGTGTTGATAATCTGCAGAATAAATGTGTTTCCTGCCATCTTTGCGTCAGCAAATGTCCTTCACACGTTATCAAACCTGCTTTTTTGGAATATGGGTTAGGAGGTATGATGCAACCAAAATTATATTTTGATCACGGTTTCTGTAATTACGATTGCACCGTATGCGGTGATGTATGTCCTACAGGCGCCATCCTTCCATTGACAAAAGAGGAAAAACACGTCACTCAAATGGGTAAAGTGCAGTTTATCATCGAAAACTGTATCGTTTACTACGACGAAACTAACTGCGGCGCTTGTTCAGAACACTGTCCTACACAAGCTGTCAGCATGGTTCCATACAAAGGGTCGTTGACAATTCCGCACACAGAAACTGAAATTTGTGTGGGCTGTGGCGGTTGTGAATATGTGTGTCCGGCCGTTCCATACAAAGCCATTTATGTGGAAGGAGTGGAGACGCATAATCAGTTAACCTTTGAACACGAAGAACAGGAGGAGGTAGAAATTAACGATTTTGGATTTTAAAATTAAATTTTAATATCTACATAAAACCTAATTGATTGCTTCAGTCAGTTAGGTTTTTTTATGACAAAATTTCAATCATTTTTGAAAATTAATTGATTCAATCGAAAAGTTTTCGACACTTTTAACGGTGAAATTAAATGGATATTCAGAAAAATTTTGTACTTTTGAATCCCGATACTACACTCCAAAAGACATCGGGAAATGATAAATTCTACAAAAATCGGTTTTGACAACGAAAAATACCTCAACGAGCAGTCGGAGGCTATTTTAGAGCGGGTTAGCAGGTTCAATGATAAACTTTATCTTGAAATGGGCGGCAAAATTCTCTATGACTATCACGCTTCTCGTGTTTTACCCGGCTTCGATCCCAACGTCAAAATCCGCTTGCTCCAAAAATTGAAAGACAAAATCGAGGTTATCCTGTGCGTACATGCCGGCGACCTTGAAAGAAACAAAGTGAGAGCCGACTTTGGAATTACTTATGACGTGGATGCATTCAAAAGCATTGACGACATGAAATGGTTTGGGATTAACGTTGGATCTGTAGTGATTACCCGATTCAAAAATCAGCCTGCCGCCACCACTTTCAAGAATAAATTGGAGTTGAAAGGGATAAAAGTTTACTTGCATTATCCCACAAAAGGATATCCATCGGATGTGGATACAATTGTGAGCGACGAAGGATATGGAAAAAACGAGTATATTACGACCACAAAACCGATTATCGTAGTGACTGGACCTGGTCCTGGAAGTGGAAAGTTGGCTACCTGCCTCAATAATTTATACCACGACTATAAAAATGGCTCCAAAGCCGGCTATGCTAAATTTGAGACTTTCCCAATCTGGGATTTACCGCTTAATCACATGGTGAATGTTGCGTATGAATCGGCCACTGCAGACCTTCGTGACCGCAATATGATTGACCCATACCACTTGAAAACTTATGGAGTAGAGGCTGTAAATTACAATCGTGATATAGAAGCGTTTAAGTTGTTGAAGCGTATTTTGGAAAAAATTACAGGAGGCGAACCCATGTACCAATCACCAACGGATATGGGTGTTAATAGAGCGAGTTCCGGAATTATTGATGATAAGGTGGTACAAGAAGCAGCTTATCAGGAGGTAATCAGGAGGTATTTCAGAAGTTCGGTGGAATATGCCATGGGAATGACCGGGAAATCTACTCTCGACCGTTCGATGGAAATTATGAATCGAATCGGAGCAAAAGAGAGTGACCGCGAAGTGGTGGCTGCAGCTCGCAAAGCGGCTTCAGATGCACAGGAAAAAGGGAAAGGTTACGGAGGAATTTACAGCGGTGCAGCTATTCAACTGCACGACGGTACAATTATCACAGGAAAGAGCTCCCAGCTTTTCCATTCTGCATCAAGCATGATACTCAATGCCACAAAACATCTTGCAGGGCTTCCTGACAACATGATTTTACTACCTGAAAGCATCATAGATTCAGTGACACATTTGAAGAAAGATATCCTGAACGGGAAACAGGTGAGCCTCGATGTGGAGGAAACTTTGATTGCGTTGGCCATAAGTGCCACTTCTAATCCGGCAGCAAAGATGGCGCTTGAGAAACTAACCGATCTGTACTGGTGTGAAATGCACTCTACGCATATTCCTACACCCGGAGATGAAGCCGGATGCAGAAAACTGAAAGTGAATCTGACTTGCGATCCGGTATTCTCAAGCAAAAGGCTGTTTATCAGTGAATAAACTACAGGCTTATGATGTTGTATTTTTTATTTATCTCATCCTGAGCTTCAGACATTTCTTCAAAAGTTGGGAAAAGCACTTTCTCAACTTTTTCATTTCCGGAAGCATCGGTGACAGTGTAGGAAAAATAGCCGTCATCACCTTTTGACAAAGGCTTCCAATCGCTGTTTTCGTCGTGTCTGTATTCGAAGTAGTGAAATAAAATTTCGTAGCGGTACAGTTCAAAAACCATTCTCACCATTTTGCCGTTGGGGCGCGTAAATTCTTTATAATCGGTATGCTCTTCCATTTTTTTTTGTAAATAGTTATTCATCATTACAAACGTAAAATTTCCGGGAATAGTTCGTTTGTGAAAAATAAAGGGGAAGATAATT
>CAZIRA010000190.1:0-3765 GCA_964541615.1 uncultured Paludibacter sp. | reverse complement strand
TCAAAATAAATAACTAAAATAATACACATGAAAAAATTCGTTGTTGTTCTAATCGCCGCATTATTTGCAACCGCTTCTTTCGCACAAGAAGTTAGTTTCAGACCGGATGAAATCGTTTCTCCTCAAGTAAATCCTGACAACACAGTCACATTCCGACTGCTGGCTCCTGAAGCCGAGAAAGTTGAAATTACGGGCGATTTTCTTCCTCCGAAAAAAATCGAAACTGAATATGGCAAGTACGATGTTCCCGGCGTTACAGATATGGTGAAAGGTGAAAACGGTGTGTGGATTTTTACTTCCGAAAAGCTGAAATCAGAGTTTTACACCTATTCGTTTATTGTGGATAAATTCCCATCCATCGATCCAAATAATCCATATCCTATCCGAAATATTGCGAGTTCGTATAGTTTTTTCATCGTTCCAGGTACACCGGGCGATCTGTATCTTACGCAAAAAGTGCCTCACGGAACAGTTTCCGGTCGCTGGTATGACAGCCCGACGCTTCAGATGAACCGAAGGATTTCAATTTATACCCCTCCCGGGTACGAAAAGGGAAATGTGAAATATCCGGTGCTCTATCTTTTGCACGGAATGGGCGGCGATGAGGATGCCTGGCTCAATTTCGGACGTTCGGCACAGATTTTGGATAACTTAATTGCACAAGGGAAAATTAAGCCGATGATTGTAGTTATGCCAAACGGAAATGCTTCACAGGAAGCAGCGCCGGGACGTTCATCGCAAAACTTCTACAAACCAACCATGATGCTGCCAAAAACAATGGAAGGCTCTGTAGAAAGCAGTTTCCCTGATGTGATAAAATTTGTGGAAAGTAATTACCGGACTATCAAAAAAAAATCGGGAAGAGCTATTGCCGGACTATCAATGGGCGGATTTCATTCGCTTCACATTTCGAAACAATATCCCGATTTGTTCGATTACGTAGGTCTTTTTTCAGCCGCAATCATGCCTTTCGAAAAAGGAGTTTCGCCGATTTATGAAAATATGGATGAAAAATTGAAAATCCAGTTTGACAAAAAACCGAAATTGTACTGGATAGGCATTGGAAATACCGATTTTCTTTACAAAGCAAATGAAGAGTACCGGCAGAAATTGGATGAAAAAGGATATAAATACACCTATTTTGAAAACGAGGAAGGTCATATCTGGAAAAACTGGCGGATTTATTTGACTGAATTTACACAGCTGATTTTTAAGTAGTTTTCCACGTTCTCGGGTATTGAATTTTAAGAAAAGTATAAACCATTAATTATGAAAAAGTTTTTTTTATTCGTTATTGTTATTTCATTTGCCGGATTGATTTCAGCACAGTTCAACCGTCGTCAGCAATTTGTTCCTCAGGTAGAAACCAAAGTAATGACTTTCAATATCCGTTACAGCACTAAAAGCGATGGAATCAACAGCTGGGACAATCGGAAAGAGAAAGCAATTCAGATGATTTGGGACAATGAAGTGGATATACTGGGCGTTCAGGAGGCACTCCACAGCCAGGTGAAAGACCTTGAAAAAGGCCTGGAAGGATATGAATGGATGGGAGTAGGCCGAGACGATGGAATTGAAAAAGGAGAATATTCACCTATTTTCTATAATGCCCGCAAATTTTCCGAAGTAGGTTCGGGTTATTTCTGGCTCAGCGAAAGTCCTATGGAGGCAGGTTCGGTGGGTTGGGATGCCGCGTATACACGGATTGCTACCTGGGCAAAACTGAAAGATAACCGCACGGGAACAGTTATATTTGTACTGAATACCCATTTTGACCACGTAGGACATCATGCACGCCGTGAAAGCGTGAAGCTGATCATGCAAAAGCTGAATGTTTATACGAAGAAAGATAAATTTCCGATTATTGTAACCGGCGATTTCAACAATGTGCCGCATTCAGAAGAAATCCAACATTTGAAAGATACAAATAATCCACTTCACCTGACTGATGCACGGGATGTTTCAGCGAATGTTTCTGGTCCGGAGTGGACTTTCCACGATTTTGGCAGAACGCCGATTCAAGACCGCCCGTTGCTGGATTATGTTTTTGTGAAAAATAACATTTCCGTATTAAATTACGAAGTTATTGAGGGAAATCTGGGAAATATGTGGGTGTCTGATCATTGCCCTGTGCTGGTGACAGTGCAGTATTAGTTGGGTTCATCTGTCTCCAGCCAGAGATTTTCTCCATCAAATACGCCGTAAGAGAATATTCCGATAAAGTCGCCGAGGATTACCACGCGCGACTTATTTTTTAGTTCCAGATTGAGTTCAATGTGCCGGTGTCCGAAAATCATGTAATCGACTTCGTGGTTTTCGGAGTATTTTTTTGCAAAAGCTACCAGTGTTTCATTCTCTTCACCTTGAAATTTATTGTCGAGGTGCATTATTTTCTTGCGGTTGCTTTCAGACCAGGCATAACCAAAATTCTGCCCGATTTCCGGAGGAAGCAGGCGGAATAATTTCTGACAGGTACGGCTGTGGAAAATTTTCCGAATCAAGCCAAATCCTTTCTCCTCCGTGTACAGTCCGTCGCCGTGTGCCAGGTAGAATTTTTTACCTTTCAGTTCAAAGGTTTGTGGTTTTCGGTGTACTATCAGCCCTACTTCATTTTCCAGATAACCGAAAGTCCAAATATCGTGATTACCGGTGAAAAAATGAATTTCGATGCCGCTGTCAACCAATTCAGCCAGTTTTCCCAAAAAACGCACATAACCCTTAGGCATTACGGTTTTGTACTCGAACCAAAAATCGAACATATCGCCGAGCATGAAGATGGCCTCAGCATCTTTTTTTACTTTATCTAACCAATTGACAAGACGCATTTCGTGCTCGCGTGGATTGGTGACTATCCGCGAACCTAAATGTGCATCTGAAATAAAATAGATCACTTGCTGTTAGTTGAGTGGTTGAAGGGTAAAATAGTACGTAGAAAACTCAAAACTGGAAATTCAGAACTGGAAACTATAAAAAACCCAGTTCCAACTGGGCTTCCTCGCTCATCATATCTTTGTCCCAGGGCGGGTCAAAAACAATATTTACGTTTACTTTGGTTACATTTTCCACACTTTCCACTTTCATGATTACATCTTCCACAATAAAATCAACGGCAGGGCAGTTCGGAGCAGTCAGGGTCATGTCGATATCAACTGAGCCATCATCCTTCGCGTCAATTTTGTAAATCAATCCCAGGTCATATATATTTACAGGAATTTCCGGATCGTAAACCGTACGCAACATTCTGACTATTCTGTCCTCTTTTTCTAAAAATTCATTCATATTTTATCCTCTTTCAGTTTCTCTATTACAAACAATCAAAGGCACAAAAAAGTTGTTAGAAACTGTATTTATACTATTAAATCATCAAAAGGAGGAAAATCTGCAGTTAGTTTCCCATCCACAAGTACAACGGTGGTTACCTTGGCTGAGACACAAAGCTTATTGTCCGGTTTTCTGTAAATTGCCTGGTTGAAAACGTATTTTATTCCGTCTTTCTTTACATTGAGTTTGCACACAAATTCATCGCGGGAGCGGAGAGGAGATTTGAAGGCGATTTCAATCCGCGCCACTACCGCATCTATTCCTTGCAAATGCAGATCGGAAAAACTTACATTACGGTCCAGCAGAAATTCGTGACGTGTATGTTCCAGGTAATTTTGATACACAGAATTATTTACAATTCCCTGTAAATCACATTCATAGTCACGTACTTTGAAGTCAAGTTCGTAGATATACATTTATAAAATTAGAAATTAGAAGTTAGAA
>CAZIRA010000189.1:0-3816 GCA_964541615.1 uncultured Paludibacter sp. | reverse complement strand
CTGCCGGTGCAGGTTTCACAAGCACACGGTCTGCTAACGGTTTAATGTTCATAATGATTCTATTTAAATTTTATTGTTTTTGAAATTTCTTTTTTGCGGTTGCATATTCTTTTTAGCGAAATATGTGCCAATGCGGATTTAAAGAAATTTTGGCACAAAAATGAATCTCAATATGAAATTTCAGGCAGAAACGTCTGACAAGTTGTCACTTTTTACGAGAAATATTGGCAAGGTATAGCAATTTGTATAGATCAAAAATCAAAAGTGAAGGACATTTTCCAATAAGATTTTTTCTCAGCAATTTTCCGGGGAATTTGAAAAGTGATGCAAAAAACGGAGTTAAATTTTTTTTTTCTATGTTGATAAATGTGCTTAGGAGCCTGGACTGATTGGCAAGAAATGGATAATCGCCGGTTTGATATAGGAAATAAAGATTTCGTGTGCCTTCTTCGGTTTTTCGGAGGAAAGTTTCGTTGCCATCCAATCCTTTATGAATCAACGGATTGTCGATGTGATGAACTTCGCAATCCATTTCGGCAATCTGATGTCCGAAAAGCGTATCTTCGTGACCGTAACCGCGGATAGTTTCGTCAAATCGGATTTTTTGGAAAATATTCTTGGAAATCAAAAAATTGAAAGTAGAAAAATGGGAATATTTACCGTTGCGCTCCCTTTCCATGGCCATTTTGGCTTCCCTTGCCCGGCCGTACTTCAACCTCAAACTGTATTTTTTGTCACGATTGTCTCTATCGTACGCTGTTCCGCCAATAACTACGGAATCTTCATTGCAAAAGGAGAGGTATTTTTCCACATAATGCCAGGAACTCACTTCGCCGTCGCAATCCAGAAACAGAAGATGATCGTAAATTGCTTTGTCAGCCAGCCGGTTTCGCACTGCCGAGCGTCCGATATTAATATCTAACACTTCGTACGTGCAGAACAGAAGTTTTTCGATTCTCCTATTTTCTTCCAGAAACTGCGTAGAACCATCCTCAATCACAACTATCTCAAAATCTACAAACGAATCCATCGCCTGGCGATGAATTTCATTTACCAATTTGGTGATGTCATAATTATATACTGGAATAAGGATCGAAAGCATGTTTTGTATAAAATTAGAAGTTAGAAGTTAGAAATTAGAAATTTGAAGTAGTTATCCATTAATAATCTCAATCAGTTTTTTTTCTTCAATTTCCCAATTCAACTCCTCCCGTGCCATTTGAGTATTCTTTTTAACAGTCTGGTATATTAATTTGTTTTCAAAAATTAGTTTTATCGTTTCGGCTATCTCTTTAGGATTGTGATTTGGAATAAAGTAGCCAACATCGTAATTATCAATAATTTGCTTTATTTCAGGCAACGAAGATGCCAAAACAGGAATGCCGGAATGTATAAAGTCAAACAATTTATTCGGGAGTGAAAATCTGTAATTGATATTGGTATCTTTGTCGAGTGCCAGCCCGAGATCAGCATTCATCGTGTATTGCCGGAGCTCAACGAAAGGCATTTTTGGTTTGAAAATTACCTTATCACTAAGCTTTTCCTCCTTAATGATCTGCTTTAGTTTCGGTATTACATCTCCGCCTCCCACTATCAAAAGTACGGCATCATCCAAATATTTCATTGATAAAACAGCCTCTTCAGCACCTCTGTCAATGTTGATTCCGGTTCCCTGCAGGATTAATATTTTCTTATCCAAAGGAAGTCCTAGTTCTTTCCGGGTAAAAATTCTTTCCGGGTTAAACTCAGGCGGGATATTCCTTACTACAGAAACATCTTTATTGAATTCACAGGAATAAAGTTCAGCAATTGAATTATTTACCGTAATTATCCGATTCAGGCGGGGAAACAACCTGTTCTCAAAAGCCTTCCAAATCGACTGCACTTTTGGTCTTTTTACAAGTTCCGGCATTTCGGTAAAATATTCATGCGTATCATATATTAGTTTTTTCTTTCTGATTTTTGAAGCTAAATATGAAGCCGGCAGCGTATCCAAATCATTGCTGAAAATCAAATCTACTTTTACAAACAGAAGAAAGAAAAAAAGGCGGATGTTGTATTCAGCATAGAAAAGCGGACCTGCATTAAACAGTAATTTTGGCCTGCGGACTGAATATGGGGGATTAAAATCAAGGCTATCTGGCAATAATCGTCCGGTTTCCAAAACATCATAACCGCATTTCATCAGCGCCATGCAGGTTTTCCGCACACGCTGGTCGGTAGTTAGATCGTTGGTTACGCAAACAATAGCCTTTTTCATTTAATATTTATCTCTTTTTCAAATAGTTAATAATCCATCGATACAAATCGCGGTGATACTTGCCGTTGTTTTTTTCCACGGAAGTATTGTGCCAAAGCAACACTAAATCTCCGTTGAATTTCCTTACCTGATCAATCAGTTTTTTGGAAAATGAGAAAGCCTCCTCAGTTCTCAGTTTCATGTATCTCTCATCGTCAAGCGTGCTGTCCATAATAGTTATAGGGTGCAGCACAAGCGAAGTCAGCTCCATCTTTACGGGATCAATCCAGCGCACTGTCCGGCAGGTTCCCAATCGGAATCCGGCAACATCGGCATATCCCATGGTAAAATCTTCATTCAATCCTGCTTCAAGTAACGCATGAAAATCTTCCGGCTCCCGGCTTCGCAAAAAATGATTTCGGGTGTAAACAGAACTTTGACCAAACGCTTCGTCCAGCAATTTCTTTTCAACCACTATCAACCCCTTATCCAATCCGGCCTGATAAGAAGGGTGCAAACCGATACTGACATTATTCTCTTCACAAAGTGTAAATAATTTCCTGAAATCTTTGCTTTGTATATCGTGAATTGGCTTATCGGTCATCAATTCACCTCCGCCCGTTTTAACAAAAACAATACTTTCCAAAGAAGTGTACGGAATGAACTTTTTCAATTCAAATGCCAAATCAAAAAACCAGGGAAATGTAAACCAGGGATCGTTTTCAATTCCCAAAAAATAGGTTTGCAGTGCTTTGTATGTTTGATATGGTTTCGTGAAAAAACGGGTAACAGCACCAGCCATTCCCCTGAAATTTCTGTAATGTGCTATCTGGTCGGCATCGTGTGTCAGATAAATACTATTAAAACCCTCTTTCGGTTCTGCAACTTCTATTCCGCTCTCACGCAGTAATTTGCGAAGCATTCTTCCATATTCCTCCACTATCGGGCGGTTCAAAAATCCGGCCCGGAACGGAAGAGAATATTTCCCCCGGAAACGACCGTGCTCATCACGTACATCTCTTCGCACAACTTCCTCATACCTGCTTATCAGGAAATAGGTTCCTGCAATTATGTCAGTATAAATAACCGTTGTGTCACCTGTTTTTTGGATTTCAGGTTTACCAAAAAGAAGTGGTAGGTCTTCCCAACTTTGAAGAGGAAGTTCTGGCAGAGATTTTTCAGAAAGATAAATATCCTCGTCAAAAAAACCGGATGGATAAATTACTATTTTGAAATATTTATATTTCTCTTTATCAGAAGTATAGCCAATAAAATTAACCAACTCAGGATTGCCGTTCCCAAGCAGAAATTGGATGACGTAGTTAACTATTTCCTGAAAATCCGTTTTCATTAACTATTTTCTGAGTTTTCGTTTCTGCACGTGTGAAAGCGTAACAATTAAAGCTACAACAATTCCCAGCAGGAAATCGGAGTCTTTGTAAACTCCCAAAATACCATCTTCAACAGGCAGTTTACCCCCCGCAAGCTTCAAAACCCAGGTTAAAGCCATGAAAACGACAAAAGCTGCTGCTGCGTAAAGGACTAAATTTAATTTAGATTTCATGCGTTAATAATTT
>CAZIRA010000188.1:0-3847 GCA_964541615.1 uncultured Paludibacter sp. | reverse complement strand
TTTTGCATGCAGATTATTCCGATCCGGACGTGTGCAGAGTAGGGGATGATTATTACATGACGGCATCAAGTTTTGCGAGTGTCCCCGGATTGCCGATTTTACACTCGCGAGATTTGGTGAATTGGAAATTAATTGGTCATGCTATCGAAAGGCTCGAACCGCAGGACGTATTTTCTTCCGTTCAGCATGGCAACGGAGTTTGGGCGCCATCCATCCGTTTTCATAAAGGCGAATTTTACATCTATTGGGGTGACCCGGATTACGGGATTTACATGGTGAAAACCAAAGATCCTGCCGGTAAATGGTCGAAAGCCGTGCTTGTAAAGCCCGGCAAAGGGCTGATTGACCCGTGTCCGCTTTGGGATGAGGACGGTCGGGCGTATGTGGCGCACGCATACGCGGGAAGTCGTGCCGGAATTAAGAGCATTTTGGCTATATTTGAAATGAATGCGGAAGGAACGAAAGCCATCACACCAAGTCGCACCATTTACGACGGACATGCTGATGACCCGACGATTGAAGGTGCCAAATTTCACAAACGTAACGGCGAATATTACATTTTTGCACCGGCAGGCGGAGTGGCTACCGGTTGGCAGGTGGTGATGAAATCCGAAAACGTGTATGGCCCTTACGAGCGAAAAGTGGTGCTGGCGCAAGGTAAAACGCCCATTAACGGTCCGCATCAGGGAGCCTGGGTAGATACGCCCGAAGGGGAAAATTGGTTTTTTCATTTTCAGGACAAAGGAGCTTATGGACGTATCGTTCATCTTCAACCTATGATTTGGAAGGACAACGGATTTCCAGTAATCGGCATTGACAAGGATAATGACGGCATTGGAGAACCGGTTTTGGAGTATAAAAAACCGAAAATTTCAGGAAATTATCCAAAACAAACACCTGCTGAAAGCGATGAATTTTCGACCAATGAATTGGGGTTGCAATGGCAGTGGCACGCTAATCCGACCGAATGGTGGAGTTTCTCGGATTCTCAAAAAGGAATTCTCACGCTTTTCTCCGTTCCAATTCCTGAAAACTACAAAAATCTCTGGGATGTTCCGAATTTGCTTTTGCAGAAATTTCCTTCGGATAAATTCACATCAACGGTGAAGTTCTCCTTTAAACCCGATGAGCGATTTGTCGGCGAAAGAGCAGGCTTACTCGTCATGGGAATGGATTATGCCATGCTTTCCATCGAAAAAACGAAGGAAGGATTTACCATTTCGCAGGATGAATGCATTGGTGCTGATAAAGGAAAAACTGAAGTGAAAAATGAAACGATTTCAGCCAGACAGTCGGATGTTTTTTTCCGGGTAAATGTGGGAACGGAGGCAATGTGCAGTTTCTCATACAGTCTGGATGGAAAGAAATTCATTAAAATAGGTAAATCTTTTAAGGCCCGTGAAGGCAAGTGGATTGGAGCAAAAATGGGCGTTTTCTGTTCCCGCCCAATCAGTAACAACGATGGCGGACGAATGGAAATTGATTGGTTTAGAATTGATTAAAGTATATCTCGCAAAGTCGCTAAGACGCATAAGTACTTCAAGTAAAGTGTAATCAGATTAAATGTTTCAATTAAAAAACATACAAATTTGTAAGTCCCCCTTCTGGGGATTTAGAGCCTGTCCCTGCCAGTCCCGATTTTATATCGGGAAACTTATTTCAGGAGGTCTTTTACTTCTGTTATTTCTCTTTTGCTTCGGACTTATCAATGCCCAAACAATCCTGATAAATGGCATTCCGCGTGATACAAGCTACACGGTTTACAGTTCTTTTATCAAGGAAAAAAAGAATTTTCCATTTATCCAATTGGTTGATACAATGGCAAATGATTTGAATCACTACGAAAATATTCCTTACAAATCGATTTCTGCCACCCGAAAACTTGCCTTAAATATTTTCAGACCCAAAACATCCGAAAACCTGCCCGTTTTGCTGATGATACACGGTGGTGGATGGAATTCCGGCTCGCCTGAATTGCAAAAAGCCCTGGCGGTCAGCCTGGCCCGAAAAGGTTTTGCAACTGTCACCGCCGAATATCGCCTCATACCCGAAGCGCTTTATCCGGCCGGTGTGGAAGATTTGAATGACGCAGTAAAATGGATTTTCGATAATGCTGAAAAATATAACTTTGACAAATTGAAAATTGCTGTTTCAGGATGTTCTGCCGGTGGTCAGTTGGCTAATTTGATTGGAACGAAAAATGAAAACGGACTAATAAAAGCGATAGTTAACATGGATGGCCTGTCAGCTTTTATCGACGAGGCAACCATCGAACGGGCACAAAAAGCGCGCGATAACGGCACAAAACTGCCTGTGGATGCCCAGTGGCTGGGTGGAACCTACGCAGAAAAATCACAAACCTGGCACGAAGCATCGGCGTTGTCGTGGGTGAATGAAAAATCAGCTCCGGTTTGCTTTATCAACAGCTCCATCCCGCGTTTTCATAATGGCAGGGATGAGCAAATCCAACTACTTGAGTTGTCGGATATCTATTCCGAAGTTCATACTTTTGAAAAAAGTCCGCACACATTCTGGCATTTTCATCCATGGCATATTTCCACGGTTAATTATATGGCCAATTTTTTGAACAAAATTTTCCAAAAAAACGCAAGTGAGTTCGATAGAAAAGGCTTTGATATCGTGGTAGCACAGGACGGCAGTGGCGATTTTATTTCGGTTCAGCAAGCCATCAACGCGGTTCCTGATTTTCGGAAAAAGCAAACACGAATTTTCATCCGCAACGGATACTACCGCGAAAAAATCATCATTCCTGAAACGAAAGACAGTCTGATTCTTGTGGGTGAAGATAAGTTCAAAACCATTCTATCATTCAATAATTTCGCATCGAAACCGACCGGATTTGGTGATCAACTCGGAACTTCGGGTTCGGCAAGTGTATATATTTCGCCGTCAAATTTTTCAGCCGAAAACATCACATTTGAAAATGTAGCCGGACCCGTCGGACAGGCAGTTGCGGTAATTGTGAGAAGCGATAAAGCCCGGTTTGTGAATTGCCGTTTCCTGGGATTTCAGGATACGCTTTACACCCATAAAATCGGCAGTCGGCAGTACTACAAAAACTGCTACATCGAAGGTACGGTCGATTTTATTTTTGGTTCATCAGTGGCTTTTTTCGAAGAATGTGAGATTTTCTGTAAAAATAACGGCTACGTGACTGCACCATCCACCCCACAAAACAGTCCGTTCGGCTATGTTTTCTACCAATGCAAAATTAATGGTGAAAATCCGGATTCGTTCTACCTCGGCAGACCGTGGCGGCCTTATGGAAATGTGGCTTTTATTGAGTGCGATATGAGTGACGTCATCAAATCCGAAGGCTGGGACAACTGGGGAAAAGCTTCAAATGAAAAAACGGCTCGTTTTCTTGAATATAAAAATACAGGAAAGGGCGGAAATTTACAAAACAAACGTATAAAATGGGCTAAAACTTTAACCGAAAAACAAGCAAAAAAATATACAAAAGAAAATGTGTTGGGGAAAGATTTTTAGGCCTCTCCTAAATCCCATTCCACAAGAGAGGGACTTGCAAAGCAAAACGTAACAGCGAATTTTCAAACAAAGCAACAAAATATTTTATATAAAATGAAAAACAAATTCACTTTCTTCCCCTTGTGGGGCAAATCTTGCAGAGGATTAGGAATTTTTATCTTATTGACATTCTTCCTAATCGGAAATGCTCAAACCATTACAGTGAAAAACACTTCTAATCAAGCAATCAAAGATTACGTAGTTGAAATTCCGGTGAAAAACTTAAAACTGTCCATTGGAAACTATATGATAGTTTCAAATAATGGGGTAGAAGTGCCACTCGAAATTGTCAAAGATT
>CAZIRA010000187.1:0-3859 GCA_964541615.1 uncultured Paludibacter sp. | reverse complement strand
AATATGAAAAAAATAATAGTTGCAATTGACGGACTGTCGTCTTGTGGAAAAAGCACGATGGCTAAAGCACTGGCAAAATATGCCGGATATATTTATGTTGATACCGGAGCTATGTATCGTGCAGTTGCTTTATTTGCTATCAGAAATGGCTGGATGACTGACGATTACATAGATGATGCTGAACTAAAAAAACACATTGGTTCTATCAAAATTCATTTTCAGACGAATACCGAAGGATTGCAGGATACTTATCTGAATGATGAAAATGTGGAGAAAGAAATCCGAACGTTGGAAGTTGGGAATGGAGCGAGCCGTGTGAGTGCCATCGGTTTTGTGCGTGAGGAGCTTGTGCGCCAGCAACAGGCGATGGGAATCGAAAAAGGAATTGTAATGGACGGACGCGATATCGGAACAGTAGTTTTTCCAACTGCTGAACTGAAGATCTACCTGACAGGATCTCCGGAAGTACGCGCACAGCGCCGTTACGACGAGCTGATTGGTAAAGGTGAGAAAGTGAATATGGAAGATGTTCTTGCCAATATCCGTGAGCGCGACGAACGTGATTCCAACCGTGCCGAAAGTCCTTTGCGGAAAGCAGATGATGCCATCGAAATTGACAATACGCACATCAATATGGAGGAACAAAACGAATTGTTAAGAACATTATTTCATCAAAAAGCGTTATAATTCAAATTTGGGAATGTAAATCTTGAAAACAAATATATGCATTTTGGGCTTTCTGTGAATGTTTTGTCATTTCGTAAGCTCAATTCTTCGATGTTTTTCACTTCTGCAATTGAATTTTTCCATTTTATTCAATCAACTAAAATATTTTCATACCCAAATTAACAAGTAACCGAAGTTGCTTATTTTGTCGTGCATTCAGCATGCGAAAAACCGTATTCTGAATGAATTTCATATAAATAATGAACGACATGCGATGATAAAAAGCTTCAAAAATTAATTTTATTCATTAATTTAAATTCTGACTTTATTATCATGGTAAATGTAGAAATTGATCAAAAATCAGGTTTTTGTTTTGGTGTAGTTAAAGCTATTTCAAAAGCCGAAGAAGAACTGGCCAAAGGTACTCCAATATACTGTTTGGGCGATATTGTCCACAACGGACAAGAGGTAAAACGCCTCGCTGACCTGGGCTTAATCACCATTACGCACGAAGAATTCAAGAAACTACGGAATGTGAAGGTGATGTTTCGTGCTCACGGCGAACCTCCATCCACGTACGAAACAGCCAAACAAAACAACATTGAACTGATTGACGCATCGTGTCCGGTGGTTTTGCGTCTTCAAAAACGGATTAAAACTGCTTACGAAGTAAAAGGTGAAGAAAAAAACGTCGATCCAAACAAACAGATTGTAATTTATGGAAAAGTAGGCCACGCCGAGATTATCGGACTGCTCGGGCAGGTAGACGAAAATGCGATTGTAATAGAAAGTGAAGCAGATTTGCACAAAGTAGATTTCACAAAAGACATCAAACTTTTCTCGCAGACAACCAAATCACTTGACGGCTTTAACAAACTTGTAAAAACTATGTCAGAAAGAATGGCTCCCAATGCCGTATTCGAGTATACTGACACAATTTGCCGACAAGTAGCGAACAGAATGCCAAATATTGCTACCTTTGCAGAGAAAAATGACATAGTACTTTTCGTAAGCGGAAAGAAAAGTTCCAACGGAAAAGTACTGTTTGAACACAGCAAAAGCATCAATCCAAACACCTATTTCATCTCCGAACCGAATGAAGTGGATGAATTGAAATTGGATTTGACAAAGAAAATCGGCATTTGTGGAGCTACTTCTACTCCCAGCTGGCTGATGGAAGCTGTTGCTGACCGTATCAGACACTTAGAGAACAATTAAGCACACATATCTTAAAATAAAAATGGAGTACAAAATTAACTGCATCGGGATTTTAACATCCGGAGGTGATGCGCCCGGAATGAACGCAGCCATTCGTTCGGTAACGAGGGCTGCTATTTTTAATGGAATCCGTGTAAAAGCAATTTATCGCGGTTTCAGAGGACTGATTACAGGTGAAATCAAAGAATTTCAGACTCAAAACGTTAGTAATATCATCCAGCAGGGCGGTACGATTTTGAAAACTGCCCGTTGTGATGAATTTAAATCACCAGAAGGCAGAAAAATGGCCTACGAGCGGATGAAGCAAGAGGAAATCGACGCACTGATCGTGATCGGAGGTGATGGAACTTTCACTGGTGCAAGAATTTTTGCTCAGGAGTTTAACGTTCCAATAGTTGGAATTCCCGGAACTATCGACAACGACCTTTATGGAACAGACGCTACGCTGGGATACGATACAGCACTGAATACAATTTTGGATGCAGTGGACAAAATCCGCGATACGGCTTCATCTCACGAACGTCTGTTTTTCATTGAAGTAATGGGCCGTGATGCCGGATTCTTAGCACTCAACAGCGCCCTCGCATCCGGAGCAGAAGCGGCTATCATTCCAGAATTGGAAACAAAAGCCGACCAACTGGCTGATTTGATCCAAAACGGTTTTCGTAAATCAAAAAACAGCAGCATCGTAATTGTTGCTGAAAGTGAAGTTACCGGTGGCGCCAACGGACTTGCCGAACGAATGCACAGAGAATATCCTGAGTATGATGTACGTGTGACGATTCTTGGCCATATTCAACGCGGAGGCTCTCCTACTGCCTACGACCGCATTCTTGCAAGCCGTATGGGAGTTGCAGCTATCGATGCACTGCTTGACGAACAACGCAGTATCATGATCGGAATAGTAAATAATGAAATCGTTCACGTACCATTCACAAAAGCCATTAAAGACGACAAGCCGCTCGATGAAAATCTGATGGGCGTGCTACATATATTGTCTATTTAAGAGAAAAGATTCATCAATTATTGGTGTATTAAGCAGCTGAATGTTTTTTTTGTTTATCTATATTTATTAGTTAAAACAATGATTTCAAGCTTCTTAATATGCCAATTAGTTTTTTATTTCCTGTTGGAAAAAGAGCGATATTTACCATTTTATTCTAATAATTATGTCTAAAAAATCTGTTTTATTTGTTTGCTTGGGTAATATCTGCCGTTCACCGATGGCTCAAACGGTTTTTGAAAAAATCGTTGAGGATAAAGGAATGACGGCTAAGTTTGAGGTTGATTCTGCCGGCCTAGGCGACTGGCATGCAGGAAATAAAGCGGATTCACGTATGCGATCTCATGCCGAAAAACGCGGTTACACCATCACTCATCGTGCGCGCCAAGTTCGGAAAGATGATTTTGATAAATTTGACTATATTGTAGCTATGGATGAGCAGAACGTCCGCGGTTTGAATACCCTGGCAAAATCTGACAAACAACGTGGTAAAATCATCCGTATGCGCGATTTTTTAAGTAAATATTCCTCAGATACTATTCCTGATCCATACTATGGAGGAGCAGAGGATTTTGAGCATGTGATTGACCTGCTCGAAGATTCGTGCGAAGTATTGTTTGAACATTTGATAAAAAATAAATAATTTAACTTTCGCAAGTTTATAAATGCTTGAAATACTGATTAATATAAAATCAAATGTATTGACTATCAGATGTTGATACAAAATGATCTTTAAAGTATTTTTATAGTACGACCCTGCCTGCGGCCCCGACAAGTCGGGATAAACAAGGCAGGCTCTCCACCAACCGCTCTCCCAAGAGTGGGACAGATCTCTACATCTGTGATGACCAGACAAAAGTTACTGCCCCGTTTAATGTTACAACACTGGAATAACTACCACATATTTACCCGGAATTTTGCAAGTTTTTTTGAGTTGAACCAGGAAATGGAATTACCGGAACCAGCATCAAA
>CAZIRA010000186.1:1689-3907 GCA_964541615.1 uncultured Paludibacter sp. | reverse complement strand
CCGTCAGTTGACGGGCCAGTGCCCTGTGTATTTAATAAAACGCAGAAAGTCAAGACGACTTCACTGTGTACTTCCGGTATCAGGTAATGTTAAGCAAAATGTTCCATCTGAATTGGTGAATCAGGTTATTTGTAAAAGTCTTATTATTCAATACTCAACACTCTTAACTTAACGCCTGCTTTATGTTTCTGAAATCTGCCATCTGTTTTCTAATCTGCCTCAGGCAGACAGGTTTCTAATTTCTAATTTTAAAAAAATGCCCTGCATCTATATACATATCCCGTTTTGCAAGACAAAATGCACCTACTGCGATTTCTATTCGATTACAAATTTTAAGCAACAGGACGAATTGGTTCGTGCGATGCTTCAGGAAATTGAAAAGAGAAAAAGTTATTTGAACGGGACGATTTCCACAATTTATTTTGGAGGAGGAACACCTTCTGCAATCAGCATTGTTGACATTGACTTGATTCTCAAAGCCATTTTTTCCAGTTTCAAGGTTGAAAATGATGCTGAAATAACCCTTGAAGCAAATCCTGATGACCTGTCGCTTGAATATTTAATTGAACTTGGAAAAATTGGTGTAAATCGTTTAAGCATGGGCATCCAGAGTTTTGATGACCAACAACTGAAAGCAATCAACCGTCGCCACACAGCCGAATCTGCTTTGAATTCGGTGAAAATTGCAAAGCAGGCCGGATTTGACAACATAAGTATTGACCTGATTTTCGGACTTCCCGGACAAAATCTGGAATCCTGGAAAAAGCAGGTTGATAAAGCAATGACGCTGGACGTACAACATATTTCTGCTTACGGGTTAATTTATGAGAAAAACACACCCCTGTGGCGTCAGATGAAGTCCGGGAAGGTGATTCCGGCAGATGATGAAACAGCACTTGAAATGTATGACTATCTTGTTGAAACTTGTGCCGGAAACGGTTTTGAACAGTATGAAATTTCCAATTTTTCAAAGCCCGGATTTCGTTCGCAGCACAATTCATCCTATTGGAAACAGGTGCCTTACCTGGGAATCGGCCCGTCAGCACATTCCTATGACCTCCATTCGCGTCAGTGGAATATTTCTTCCATTTACCAGTATTGCAAGAATATTCTGAAAGACGGGGCTTATTTTGAAAAAGAAATTCTTTTAGAAAAAGACAAGTACAACGATACTGTAATGGTTTCTTTGAGGACAATGGAAGGAATAAATCTGGATTTGATAATAAATCAGTTTGGCATAAAAATGCGTGACTTCTGTGTTAAATCTGCTGAAAAATACATTGAAAACAACAAACTGCGCATTGAAGATAATTTTCTCCGTTTAACATCCGAAGGTATTATGATTTCAGATAAGATTCTTGTTGATTTAATGTATGTTTAGGTTGATTAGTTGAATAATTATATCACTTAACTTCCGCAAATTCTTATTTTTTTTTCAAATCAGAAGAAAACGAATCAAAAGTTTGTTGTAGTCAGACAGATATACATTTTTCAGGAACATGGTTTTCTTCCTTTTCACCCCGACAAACTTTATGTCTTTTTGATTTCTTAAAATCCCAATCTGTACCTTTGCGTATTTTTCACAGTATATCACCCGTCATTTTCAGGCAGATTCAGGAAAAAAAAATGTTTTATGCCTGGGTTCCATATAGAATAAGTTTTTTTTGATCCCTCGTTATACTTGGCCTGCCTGCGGCAGGCAGGCCGAATGAAACGCAGTGGAATGAGGGAACTAAAAAACACATGCAAAAAAAAAAAATCTTACGTTGAACTCACGTTGTTTTAGCCATGAACTTGTCTTGACTTCCATAAATTAAAAACAAATTCCACAATCTTTGAACATAAATTATACTGTACGTGGTCGTTATTTTTACAACAAGAGGGAGTATGACCCGAGAATGTCACACCGAGTACGGTGAGAATTTTTTCATGAACCGTTCGTAGTATGTTTTTGAAACTGGAATGTCGGGTGTGTTTTCGGCTTCGAGTTCTATATAAATGCCGTTTTTGGTTTTACGCAGCACTTTCACCTTATCCAGGTTGACCATGTACGAACGATGACAACGCACCAGCGGGGTATCCTTGGTGAGGTTTTCGTCCACCCATTTCAGCGTATTTCGGAGCAGGTAATGCGAAAGTTTCGACTTGTTGAGGTAATGAATGGTGGCATAGTTATCGGCTGAATCAATATAAAGAAGGTTTTCGACCATCAGCGAAA
>CAZIRA010000186.1:0-1589 GCA_964541615.1 uncultured Paludibacter sp. | reverse complement strand
AAACTGCACGTAGCTGATGCTGTGTTGGAGGGTATAGCGGTGCATAATCATCCGGCTGACAACCACTACCAGCATTCCGGTAAGAATAATCAGACTTGAAAACACGAAATACTTTGTATCTGATATTTCGGGATACCAGCCCCGGGACCCGAACGGCTGAAAGATGTTGATAAAAAGCAGGGCAAATAAAGCCGTGAATAAAATCAAACGGACAATATTGCCTTTCTCGTAAAGATATGGAGGAATTTTTGAATTCATCTATTGCTTGATGTTGTCAGTATATCCGGTGCAAAAATACATCAAATTATCCATTCTTCCGTTTTCGTACCGGAAATTTCACCCCGCTATTTTGGTTTTCATCCCGCAAATCGTACTTTAATCCCTGAGATTGGGTGTAGTTCCCTTTTATTTGTACATCTTGTTTTGATATTTTTATTTTGCATTCAATTCAATAAAAAAGCAAGTATGAAGTATTCCGACCGTTTTGCCGTACTTAATTCCGTTTTTACACCCGGAGGGGATATATGCCTTCCGGAAGCAAAAATTGATGTAAAGTATTTCTCTTTCAAAAGCAACGGTTTTGATGCCGGACACAAAGAAACTTCCATTTACCGCAACGACATCATCATTTCTGAAAATCTGAAATTCAGATATCCGGTTTTTGTTCCGCGCGGCACCGGCAAATCCGACAAGGCCATTTTGCTGTTTCACGGACTGAACGAACGGAGTTGGAACAAGTACCTCTGCTGGGCAGAATACCTGTGTGAGCATATAGGGAGACCGGTCATACTTTTCCCCATTGCTTTTCATATCAACCGCTCGCCCAGGTCCTGGTCCGACCCGCGTTCCATGCTCTCGCTCCTCAACCTGCGCAGGAAAAAATACAGTAACGATCGCTCAGTGAGCCTGGCCAACGTAGCCCTGAGCGAAAGACTGAGTAACAATCCGCTGCTGTTTTACACCTCCGGAAAACAAACTTTTCATGACCTGGAGACATTGTGCACAGATATTCGTGCGGGAATGCATCCGCTGTTTGCTCCCAATACGCAAATAGACCTTTTTGCCTATTCTATCGGAGCTTTTCTGGCTCAGATACTCCTGCTGGCCAATCCCGGAAAGCTATTTTCAAAATCACGACTATTCTTATTTTGCGGCGGAAGCATTTTCAGCGCTATGCAGGGCGTATCACGCAGTATCATGGACCGCAAGGCATTCGAAAAGTTATACAACTATTACCTGAATGAATTCGAATTAAACTCTTCTGTCATCAGAGATACAGGTTTCGGAGCTTTTCGGAGTATGATTTCACCGGAAAGAAAACAGGCAGAACGGGAGCAGTTTTTCAATAGTCCGGCATCGAACATTCAGGGAATTTCATTGGTCAACGACCGTGTAATTCCTTATTCAGGAGTAGTGCAGGCGCTCGGAAATGAATGTGCCCGCAGAAATATCAGCCTACTCGATTTTACATTTACGTACTCTCACGAGAATCCTTTCCCTTTGACAAACAGTTCCGATCACCAATCGGTTAACGAAGCATTCAATCTTGTATTTTCACAGGCTGCCTCTTTTCTTGAGTGAAATAGAAC
>CAZIRA010000185.1:0-3921 GCA_964541615.1 uncultured Paludibacter sp. | reverse complement strand
CTGTATATTATAAACAATTTGCAGCTTCTGAAATATGAAAAAGCCTATGAGTTCAGAGGCATTTTACATTATCTATTATTTCGAAAAGTTCGTCTTTAGTGCTGGCACGAAGCATTGCAATCCGTGTTTCCTTAAAATTCGGAATTCCTTTGAAGGCCGGACTGGCTGCCAAATGGCGGCGGGAATGTAGTATGCCGCGTCGTTCATCCAACCAATCAATTGAATTAACCACTTGCTGTTTGAGAATGGCTTTTTGCTCATCAAAACTCAATGGTTCCATCATTTTTCCGTGTTCCAAATAATGCCTTATTTCAGCAAAAATCCACGGTTTACCAATGCTTGCACGACCTATCATCACAGCATCTACGCCGTATCTGTCAAAACATTCCACGGCACGTTCAGCAGTTGTGACATCGCCATTACCGATAATCGGGATTTTCATCCGCGGATTGTTTTTCACTTCGCCAATCAGCGTCCAATCCGCTTCACCTTTGTACATTTGAGCACGTGTCCGCCCGTGAATAGTCAACGCTTGAGCGCCACAATCCTGAATTTTTTCGGCCAAATCAACAATAATTTTGCTGTTTTCATCCCAACCGAGACGGGTTTTTACCGTTACCGGTTTATCCACCGCTTTGACAACTGAAGAGATGATTTCCAGCATTTTTGGAATATTTTGTAATAAGCCGGCACCTGCTCCTTTTCCAGCTACACGCTTTACAGGACAACCGAAATTCAAATCAATAATATCCGGATTGGCTTCTTCTGCTATTCGCGCAGCTTCCGCCATAGCATCCGGCTCACGACCGTAAAGTTGAATAGCCACAGGACGCTCTTCGTCGTGAAGCGTGAGTTTCTGTTCCGTGCGCTTCACGTTTCGTATAAGTGCATCAGCAGAAACGAATTCAGTATATACCATATCCGCTCCAAATCCTTTGCAAAGCAATCGGAAAGCAGGATCGGTAACGTCTTCCATCGGTGCGAGAAAAAGCGGTTTTTCGGAAAAATGTATGTCGGCAATTTTCATTATACCCCTAACCCCTAAAGGGGAATTAATTAAGTAAATCCTAAATTATAAATAGTTGAAAAATAGAATAATTACAAAATTAGTCTAAATATATCTCGTATTAAACAAATAAGAAGTAATTTTGTTGGATTATTCCAAATTACAATTTTATATTTCCCTTTAAGGTGTTAGGGGTTGATTCATGATACAACGAAAAGATATAGAAATAATGGCGCCTGCGGGTTCCTGGGAAAGTCTGGCTTCTGCAATCAACGCGGGTGCAAATTCGATTTATTTTGGCATTGAAAAGCTGAATATGCGAAGCAAATCAAGCAGTAATTTTACCACCGATGATTTGCGAAAAATAGTGGCTATTTGCCAGGAAAATAACGTAAACAGCTATCTCACAGTCAATACAATTATTTACGACAACGACATTACGTTGATGCGTGAAATCATTTACACAGCCAAGGAAGTGGGCGTCTCGGCGATTATCGCATCGGATGTTTCGGCGATGATGTACGCGTCGAGCATTGGCGTGGAAGTGCATCTTTCGGTACAAACAAACATCACCAACGTGGATGCGCTTAAATTTTATGCACAATTTGCCGATGTGGTAGTTTTGGCTCGTGAGCTGAATATGGAACAAGTCGCTGAAATTCATAAAGCCATTGTTAATGAACAGATTAAAGGCAAAAACGGCGGACTTATTCGAATTGAAATGTTCTGCCACGGTGCGCTTTGTATGGCGGTTTCCGGGAAATGTTATTTGAGCTTACACGAGAAAAATCTTTCTGCCAATCGCGGTGAATGTAATCAGATTTGTCGTCGAGGATATATTGTCAAAGACAAAGACAGCGAAGTGGAATTAGAGATTGATAATGAATATATTATGTCGCCAAAAGATTTGAAAACCATCGGATTTTTGGATCAAATGATTGAAGCCGGCGTGCGGGTTTTCAAAATTGAAGGACGTGCGCGCGGTCCGGAATATGTGAAAACCGTGGTGGAATGTTACAGTGAAGCGGTGGATGCAGTTCTTAACAATGAATTTACCGAAAAAAAAGTGGATGAATGGAATACGCGGCTTGCACGTGTGTTTAATCGCGGGTTTTGGAACGGCTATTATCTTGGTCAGCGCTTGGGTGAATGGTCACGAAATTACGGCTCGGAAGCCACTCACAGAAAAATTTACGTAGGAAAAGTGACGAATTATTTCGGTAAAATTGGTGTAGCGGAAATCTTGCTAGAAGCACAAAATCTAAAAGTAGGCGATGAAATTCTGATAACCGGCGAAACCACAGGTGCTTATGAAGATGTGGTCGAAGAAATCCGTTTGGAATTAGAACCGGTGGAAAAAGTAGAAAAAGGTGCTTTATTTTCCATTAAAACCAAAGAATTGGTTCGTAGAAATGATAAAGTGTATAAGATTGTGAAAGCAAGTGAGTTGAAAAATAAACAGTAATATAGGAAAATTATGTTCAAAAAATTAGTAGCTATTGAGCCCGTTAGTTTGATTCCATCGGCTGAAAAGGAATTGGAAAAATTTGCCCGGGAAGTGATTATTTTTGATAATATTCCGGTTGATGACGATGAAATTGTGCGTAGAATTGGAGATGCGGATGCGGTTTTGTTGAGTTACACTACGCATCTTGGAAAAAACGCCATTGAAAAATGCCCGAATGTGAAATACATCGGCATGTGTAATTCGCTCTATTCACCTGAAAGCGCCAATGTGGATATTTTGTACGCAAACTCACGCGGTATCACCGTTACAGGCATTCGAGATTATGGTGACGAAGGCGTGGTGGAATACGTGGTTAGCGAATTGGTACGTTGTCTACACGGATTTGGAACTAATCCGGATGGCTCACCTGCAACACCCTGGAATGGAATAGTAGAGGAAATTACCGGTTTGAAATGCGGTGTTATAGGACTAGGAAAATCAGGCGGAATGATTGCTGATGCTATGAAGTTTTTCGGTGCAGAAGTGAGCTATTTTTCCCGTACCAGAAAACCTAACGAAGAAGCCAAAGGTTATAAATACTTGGAATTAAACGAATTACTGGCTGAAAATGAGGTGATTTTCTGTTGCCTGAATAGAAATACGGTTTTACTTTACGAAGAACAATTCAAGCATTTAGGTAATAAAAAAATCCTTTTCAATACCGGATTATCGCCCGCCTGGGATGAAAAACCGTTCAGAGAATGGCTTGAAAATGATAACCTATGCTATTGCGATACGTTGGGTGCTTTGGGAAGTAAAGATTTGCTTAATCACAGAAATATACGCTGTATGAATGTTTCCACGGGAAGAACTCGTCAGGCTTTTGACAGATTGAGTGAGAAAGTTCTGAGGAATATTGAGGAATACCTTGCCCCCTAAATCCCCCCTAAGGGGGACTTTTTTGAAAGCAAAACGTATTATTTTTTTTTAAATTTAATATATATTTCTTATAGATAGGTAAAGGTCTCTAAATCTCCCCTTTGGGGAGATTTAGAGGGGCTTAAAACACCACCGGCGATACAATGTTCCGCAACACCCTAACCACGCTCCAGCCGGCTATATCAGCTCGTTTGCTGTACACATCAATGATTGCATTTACTTCGTCGTTTTTTATTTCAATCCTGTGATCATCACCAATAAAATTTGGAATGGAATTTATAGAAACTTCTGTTTTTTGAGTTCCAATTGAAGCCAGTGAAGCACAAACGGAGACATTTACTTTGGTAGGGAAAAGTGTGATTGCTTCTTTTGCATTTCCTGTAAAAACTTCCCTACTCTCTTTATGTAAATTTTCATCGTAAACCGGCGTGTTTTTAAGAGAATTTGGTCCCTTTTCGGTTCTGAATTTTACACTTGTATTTCCACCCATCAAGTTGACAGTCTGCAATACATCCAATCCACCAATTGC
>CAZIRA010000184.1:0-3926 GCA_964541615.1 uncultured Paludibacter sp. | reverse complement strand
TGCTTGAGACATATAGCAGGTATTTGTCGAGGCAATAACAGAATCAGATTTCTCCAAATAAAAAAGGTGCCAGCTGGCACCTTTTTATTGTAAATTATTCAGGATTTTAGAAACTACGAGCAGCACTTTTTACAATTTCATGAGCACCTAGTTCTTTGGCCGATTTGGCGTATTCTTCGCTAAAGTGGCGATAAGATTTCATCAGGTTGCTGGATTGAAGCGTGATAATTTTTGATTCGTTTACCACATTCAGGAAAAGAATACTGCTCCGGGTACTTGATTCACTTTCTTTCACACGTTTAATCTGACGTTTTGTCATTTTTGAATTCAGCGATAAGATTGCATCTCTCAGACTTACCACAACATCATAGTTGGAATAATCATCATTCACTGCCATTTTCTTAAAGTCATTGTATCCGTCTTCAAGTGTTTTGTAAATGGTTTTTAAATCCTCAATCTGATCTTTGGAGAACGCTGTGTGATTGTTGTCAATGTACATGAAAACCGCTTCGCTGATAGCTTTCAGTGATTTTGTAATCTCATACGAATAGTCGATAAGCTGGACATATTCCTGTTCGATATCGAGAGCGCTGATCTGAATGGTTTCAATCGTTGGTACAACTTCGTAATTACGTTTGTCTTTGTACTTTTCATACAATTCATTGGACTCAATCATGATGTTTTTAGATATTTTTCTATCCTCTTCACGCAGACTCACAATCACTTCTTTGAAAATTGCCAACACTTTGTCCATCAAGCTGTGAACATCTTCCTTGCTCGTTCGAACCATCTGCTCTTCACTGGAAAGAACTTGAAGCTGGCTTTGTTCTTTTTCTTTGCGTTTTGTGTGGAGTTTTCCTGATTTGAACAAAATAAATCCAACCAAAATCACCAATGCAGCAATGGCGATTTTTCCTCCCCACATAAGCAGAAGTCCTACGGTAAGTGCAGCTGTAAATGCAATCAAAGCCGTCATCAGCCATCCTGCAATAACTGTAAGTACACCGTTGATTCTGTAAACAGCACTTTCACGACCCCAGGCGCGGTCTGCCAAAGAAGATCCCATCGCAACCATAAAAGTTACGTATGTGGTTGATAATGGAAGTTTTAGAGAAGTTCCTAGTGAAATCAATAGGGCAGAAACAGTTAGGTTTACGGAAGCGCGAATCAAGTCAAACGAAGCTTGATTTTCCAATTCAACCGGCTCAAAACGTTTGTCTAAGAAGTTTTTTACAGAATCTGGAGTTACTTTGTCTATGCTTTTGCTCATATTTACCGCACCGCGCACGATGGAGCGTGACAATGCAGACGAAGCAAAACGCTCAACACCTTCACCTTTCCGGGAAAGATTTACCTCAGTTTCAGTAACGCTGCGTGACTTTTTGGAGAACCACAGTGCAAGCACCATAAGCGTGCCGGCGCCAAGCAACCACTGCCAGTTGGCTGTAACAGGATTATTCAAAGCTCCCATGTACAGGGTGTCAATGGAGCCACCAGATGCAACTACATCTTTGGCAATCTTAAACGAGTCCAGGCCAGCCATGAATACTCCGATAAAGTTCACCAGGTCGTTTCCGGCAAATGCCAGTGCCAATGCCATGGTGCCTGCCAAAACGATTACACGAAGAATATTCACACGGAAAATAAACTGTAAAAGAGCCATCAGCACCGTCCATCCCAGGAATGCATATAAAATGGCTTTCCCCATGTGGTTTTCAAGGATATAAAGGAAGTCAGAAGAAATCAACACGCTGCCTTTCAACCCTTTGAAAATAGCAAAATAGGTGATTGCTGTAAGTGCAATGCCGCCCCAGATAGCTCCAAGGAATAAAAATGTTTTGCTGAAATTAAAGGAAAAAATCAATCGAGAAATGTACATCAGCAATGAACCGACCACAAAAGCAATACCGATAGATATAAATATACCGCTGATAATTGCAAGAGCCTTCCCGCTGTTAATGTATTCGCCAAGATTTCCGCCGTTTTCTGAAGTCCATATGGTGAAAAGTGAGACAGCAACCGCTGCACCCAGCAATTCGAAAACCAGAGAAACAGTAGTTGAAGTGGGGAGACCAAAAGTGTTAAACAAGTCCAAGAGCACCACATCGGTGATCATCACGGCCAGAAACAGCATCATGACGGCTGGAAATGTAAATTTTTCAGGATAGAAAACGCCGCTTCGGGCAATTTCCATCATGCCGCTGGAAAACAAAGCACCAACAACAACACCTACTGAAGCAACCGTGAGGATCAGCCACAACGGAGCCACTTTAGAACCAATACTTGAGTTAAGAAAATTCACCGCGTCGTTTGCCACACCTACAACAAGGTCTAACGCCGCTAATCCGAGAAGAATGATAACAATAATTAAATAAATAGGATCCATAAGGGTAGATTTTTAGCCTACAATAATGAGAAATAAGCTAATTAATAATTAATTATGGTGAGAAAATCTAATACACGGCAAAAATAAGAAATCTATGTTTCATTTATGTTACAAAAAAGAATTTAAATTAAAATTTTCTACAAAATTTTAATTTTGCTTTAGCTTAAAAAAATAGTATTTTTGTTCTCAAATCCATTGAAAAAGAAAAAATGCAGCCACTCGCCGAACGATCCAGACCCCAAACCCTCGATGAATACGTAGGTCAGAAACATCTTGTTGGAGAAAAGTCAATTCTTCGGCTGATGATTGAATCTGGAAACATCTCTTCCTTTATTCTTTGGGGGCCACCCGGAGTAGGAAAAACTACGCTGGCAAAAATCATTGCCAATAAACTGGAGCGCCCGTTTTATACGCTGAGCGCCGTCACTTCTGGTGTAAAAGATGTTCGGGAAGTGATTGAAAAAGCAAAATCGAGCCGATTTTTCTCGCAGGCAAGTCCCATTCTCTTTATCGATGAAATTCACCGATTCAGCAAATCACAACAAGATTCTTTGCTCGGAGCCGTTGAAAATGGAACCGTGACGCTCATAGGTGCCACAACCGAAAATCCATCTTTTGAGGTGATTACCCCACTGCTTTCACGCTGCCAGGTGTATGTGCTGAAACCGCTTGATGATGAGGATTTGCTTGATTTGGCTGACCGGGTGATTAAGAATGATCCGGAACTCAATAAAAGAAAAATCGTTATTGAAGAAAAGGAATCGCTGCTTCGATATTCGGGTGGTGATGCTCGAAAATTGCTGAATATCATCGAGCTGGTTGTTAATTCGGATGGAACGGAAACGGTTAAAATTAACAATGAAATCGTTACTGAACGGCTTCAGCAAAATCCGATGGCTTACGATAAAGACGGCGAAGTGCACTACGATATCATTTCTGCCTTTATTAAATCCGTCCGGGGCAGTGATCCCGATGCGGCGGTTTATTGGCTGGCAAGAATGGTGGCCGGAGGTGAAGATCCTAAATTTATTGCCCGTCGTTTAGTGATTTTAGCTGCCGAAGACATTGGACTTGCTAATCCGAATGCACTGCTGCTCGCCAATGCCTGCTTTGATGCATTGCACAAAATTGGCTGGCCCGAAGGTCGTATTATTTTATCTGAAACTACCATTTATCTCGCTGCCTCACCCAAAAGCAACTCTGCTTACGGCGCAATTGACGATGCATTGGCTTTGGTTGAAAAGACCGGAAATCTTCCTGTACCGCTTCACCTCCGAAATGCACCTACCAAACTGATGAAAAATCTGGGTTACGGAAAAGATTACAAGTATGCGCACAGCTATGAAAATAACTTTGTAGAACAGCAATTTTTGCCCGATAAAATTAAAAAAGAGCGGATTTGGAAAGAGCAGGAAAATCCGGCCGAGAAAAAAATGGGAGATTGGCTGCGGATGCTTTGGAAAGGGAAATATTGAAAAAAATGATTCAAAATAAATAACTAAAATAATACACATGAAAAAATTCGTTGTTGTTCTAATCG
>CAZIRA010000183.1:1551-3937 GCA_964541615.1 uncultured Paludibacter sp. | reverse complement strand
GCTTCGTTGATGTTATCTTGCAGTTCTTTGTAGTTGATGCGGTTCGATTTTTGGATAAATTCCGTCTCCATTTTTGCCAGCGTTAAGATCATTTCGCGAGCTGGCTTGATGCTTCTCCGCAAGAAATTCAGTTCCTGCTTATAATTATTAATTACCACGGGCATCTGTTTGTTGAACGAACTGGTCATCCGATTTTCCAGACTTTCAATGCGTTCACCGAGCAGGCTGAGAATATAAATATAATTATCAATCACCACGTCAAGAAGTGCAAAAGCCAGATAATCAGCGCCTCCGGTTCGGATTTTACTTTTATGCTTGCGGATACGTTCTCGTATCGGGTCAAAAACATCTCCGCCTGCTTCCTGAAATGAAATCACAAATTTATTCATCACCAGCAAGCTCAAATTCTCCACCGAAAGCTTATTTTTCTCGTTGATTTGTAGCATTTTGAGCGTTACAAGCAGACCATTTTCAAATTCCTGCACTTTGGGACGAATGGAAGGGTTCATAATATCGGCCATGATATTACTGTCAATCCCGTAGGTGGAAGTCAGTTTTTCCATCAGTTCAAGATTGTCCAATCCGTTTATATTCAGCCATGTAGTGGTTTTTGATTTGAAAAAAGGCACCAAATCGGCTGTGTCGCTGATTTCAGTTTCATTCAGCGAATTTAGACTGTAATCAATCACAAACATGCTGGTGTGGTCAATTTTTTTCTGACCTCTGAAAACCATTTCATAAGGCGATCGGCCTATGTCTTCTTTTCTGCGAGGAGTGTTTCTTGACATGATTTTGAGTAAATTTATTGGATAAAATTAGCCTCTGCTTCGTTCTAGTAAGATCATCATCATCAGACCGAGAACAAGCCGGTTTTCTTCGCCACTTTCAAATTCCGATAATTTCTGCACAGAAAATCGTCTTCCAAAAAATGATTTCTCTTTCTTTAAACGTGCAATCGCTTTGCCGTCAGGACGTGTAATGATGTAGGATGGATTGAAAAAATAGCCTGAAAACAGCCCGATTAAAGGCAAATCGCCAAAAATGCCATCCATTATTTTTACAAACGGATTATCTTCGCTGATAGAAAAATCGGCTTGAAGTTTTTCATCGTAAATTTGGTACGAAGCCTTCCAGAGCGACTTAAAACCTTGCCTCACAATTCTTCCGATTTCATTATCCTGAGCATCCAGAAAGCGGTAAGTTGCCGAAAAATCGAGCCAGCGATCAGCTTTAATTCTGAAACTGAGTTTCGATCTGCTTTCATCACTGAAAACACTGACTTCCTCTTTAAGCTTGAATAGTTTTTGGCGGACAAAAGCCTGTTCTCTTCCTTCGGCATCATGCACGCGAAAATCGTTTGTGATCGTGCTTATCTTGAATGTAATTTGAAGTGGAAATTGCATTGTTAGTCAGTGATTTTAGGAGTTTTATGATATAAAATGCCATTTTTATAAAAACGAATGGCTGAAATCAATAGCGGAGTGCCCATTACAATGTAAAACGGCGCCATATATTCCGTTGGCACAATGCCTATTTTTCGCAAAGTCACGCCCATTGAAATCATCAGCGCCATCATTAAATAGCTACGCCAGTTGAAAAATGAAAATGCACACGGACGATCATAAGGCAAGGATTTTATTCGATTCGTGTGCTTGGCCGAAATTTTATCAAATATAAAATAGTAAAACAATCCTCCGGTTATCATGCAGAAAATAAGCTTGATAATCAGGTAATTCGGATTTTCAGACAGCAATAACGCTCCGCGCCAGAGAAGCATAATTCCGGCAAAAGTCCATACTCCCCCCGCCAGAAACAGCAAAGCCCGTTTTGGAATTCCGGGTTTAAGACGATGTAAAATTGATTTCTTTTCTTTCATTTTCGGAGGCAAAAATACAAATAAAAAGTGATTGAATGTGGATTAACTAGTAAACAGTTAAGAATTCCATTTGTTAATATGAATAACAACTAAGTCGTATAAATTTCGTATTTTTGCAGAAAAATTTATCCACATGAAGAAAATACTCATTATTAACGGTCCAAATCTCAATTTACTCGGTAAAAGAGAGCCTTCGTTGTATGGAAAACAGGATTTTGAAAGTTTTTTCAACGAATTGAAAACTGAATTCTGCGAAATAGAGCTCAGCTATTTTCAATCCAATGTGGAAGGCGAAATTATCAATAAACTGCACGAAGTAGGATTCTCCATCGACGGAATTGTCCTCAATGCCGGAGCTTACGCTCACACATCCATCGCCATAGCAGATGCGGTTCGGGGAATTACTACTCCGGTGGTAGAAGTGCATATTTCCAATGTGTTTGCCCGCGAGGAATACCGCCATCATTCGTACCTTTCGGAAGTTTGTAAAGGTGTGATTGTTGGGTTTGG
>CAZIRA010000183.1:0-1451 GCA_964541615.1 uncultured Paludibacter sp. | reverse complement strand
CAAATAACACGAAAGTAAATAACACGAAGTATATATATGGAACAAAGAAAATTTACAAAAATCGTTGCAACTATAAGCGACAAACGTTGTGACGTGGATTTTATCAGTCAACTGTACGAAGAAGGGATGAATGTGGTGCGGATGAACTCGGCGCACCTGGATAGAGAAGGTTTTATGAAAATCATCAATAATGTACGTGCCGTAAGTCGCCGTATTCCACTTTTGATTGACACCAAAGGACCTGAGGTTCGTACTACCGTTGCTGAAAACGACCGGATTGAACTTAAATCCGGTGACATGATCAAAGTTAAAGGCGACATCAATCAAATCTCTACGCACGATTGCATTTACGTAAGTTATCCGCATTTTGTGCGCGACTTGCGTGTTGGGGATGATATCCTGATTGACGACGGTGAAATCGACTTGAAAGTGGTTTCAAAAGACGATGCATACCTTACCTGTATTGCTCAGAACGATGGTTCACTCGGAAGTCGTAAGAGCGTAAACATACCGGGAGTGCGTATCAATCTTCCTTCATTGACAGAAAAAGACCGTAAAAATATCCTGTTCGCGATTGAGCAGAATTTGGACTTTATTGCACATTCATTTGTTCGTTCAAAACAGGATTTGATTGATATTCAGGAAATTTTGGATGAACACAATAGCTCGATAAAAATTATTTCAAAAATTGAAAATCAGGAAGGAGTTGACAATATAGATGAAATTATTCAGCACTGTTACGGTGTGATGGTGGCTCGTGGAGACCTCGGTATTGAAGTTCCGCAGGAGCGCATTCCGGGTATTCAGCGTAAGTTGATCCGCAAGTGCGTGAAAGCACATAAACCGGTCATTGTAGCTACTCAGATGCTTCACTCCATGATTGAAAATCCGCGACCCACACGTGCCGAGGTGAATGACATTGCCAACGCCATTTACTACCGCACCGATGCTTTGATGTTGAGTGGAGAAACCGCTTACGGAAAATATCCAATCGAAGCAGTACGCACGATGTCCAAAATCGCACTGGAAGCCGAACGTACCAAAATGCCCGAAAACGATATTCCAATCGAATATGGACGTGGTGATGTTTCTGCTTTCCTGGCGCACGCAGCCGCCGAAGCCGGTGCCAATATCGACATCAAAGCCCTGATTACGGACACTTTCAGTGGTCGAACAGCGCGCTATTTGGCATCTTACCGCAGTTCAGATATGATCATCGCATTCTGCTACAAAGAGCGTGCTTCACGCGAGCTGGCTCTTTCCTACGGTGTTTATTCTTACTATAAAGAAGAACTGGTGGATGATGAAAAAAATTATTTTGTCACTTTGTTGCAAAACCTGATTGAACGGGAATTAATCTGCCAAAACGACCTACTCTGCTATTTGAGCGGCCCTACGAGCGGCGATTTTGGAACTACATTCCTTGAAATCAACACAGCCAAAACGTTGCT
>CAZIRA010000182.1:2867-3972 GCA_964541615.1 uncultured Paludibacter sp. | reverse complement strand
CAGAAATGTGTGTGGCTGATTGCTTAAGAATTTTTGAATGTCTGAGAAGCTTCAGACTGCTAACGGACGGAAACTCAAAAATCGTTAATAATCAGCGTTATTTTGGACCGGACTTCATTTGTCCCACCTTTGTCCCGCCTGTTTTCTTGCTTAAAGCCTGAAGCGGCGGTAATTTTGAAACCACGTAACACAGAAAAAAGATAAATCTACCAAAAATCTATTTTTTTAACCTTTATAATTTAACCACAATGAAAACAATTTGTACCCGAGTAAGCAGGACAATGATTCTGGGATTTCTATTTGCTTTTTTGGCGGCTGTTTCCGCTACCGGTCAGGTTGCTGCCCGCTACAGCGATTATGTGAAAACAAATGCCGATTCCCGTCTTATTTCACTGGCTACTGAAATTCATCCGGCTATTTACCTGAAAGGTAATACGGATATGAAAAGTTTCGGAAACGTCGATGCAACAGTAGTTGATACCGACGCGGCTTCCATTCCGATGCTTTATGCAACTAATCCTGCTTTCGGCAAGGTGGAACTGATTAAAATTACTATCAAGAGCGCCACAGATGAAGCGGTGATACTTGATTTGCTCAAAGCGGCAAGTTTCACAAGCCTGAAATATGTGCTCTGTATTTATCAGTACGCCTCCTGCGGCGGCAAAAGCGAAACCTGTCTGCCATCAAAAACTGACAAACTGTGTAAAACTCCGGCAGAAAGTACTGTAAAAGTGCTTTATCAACTTTCCATTCCGGAATAATTCATCACCAACTATTGAAACATATCGCGATTATGAAATACAACTACAGAAAAACCCGAATCCCGGCGAAAATTTTCGCCCTGATGATGCTGATGGCACTCTGGCTGCCTTCCAATGCACAAGTGTTAGTGCCGTTTGCACAACGCACTTCTACCTACACCCCTACTACAAAAATTTACAACATCAAGGGTGACTTCCAGATGATTGGGAATACCAATCTGACATTACAATCGTATAGTGACAATGGGACCAATTCCAATAGTCAAATGATCTACGTGGATGTGGACGGATTACCAAATACTCTCAATTCCTCTTCTGCAACACTTGAATTTCCCATTGAAAAC
>CAZIRA010000182.1:0-2767 GCA_964541615.1 uncultured Paludibacter sp. | reverse complement strand
TGATTTAAGAACCACTACATTTACACCTGTAACAATATACTCAGAATCTGGCGGTATTACACTTTCTGTTGATCGTTTAGTAAGAGATTCACGGAAAAACTATTTTCAATCCACATCAAATGCAACAGCTCGTATTTCCGTTACAGGAACCTACACTCCCCCCGCTGACATTACCAAAATTTATGATAAAAGCGTAGTCTATCTGAAGCACGCTTCTGAAGGCAGTTACACCACTATTTCTGCACAGGATATCAACTTCAGTCAGAACATATACTATCCAACCACCAATTACGGTTACATGTACTCCGCTTATGCCGAAGTAACCGACTATGTAAAGACACATGGATTGGGTGAATATACGGTGGCTGACATTGCTTTACGTGAAGGTAACGGCGGTAGTACCGGTTTTTTTGGCGGCTGGGGAATGATAGTGGTGTATGAAAATTCCAAAATGAAATGGAGGGATGTAACTATTTTCGACGGACATGCATACGTACAGGGCTCTACCACTGTTAGTTACGAACTCCCTGTTTCCGGCTTCCGCACAGCGCAGGGTGATGTCCCGATTGAAATGAAACTTGGACTAATAGCCGGTGAAGGAGACAGAGATATCTCCGGAGATTATTTCGAAATAATTGACCTTGCAAATAACTGGGTTCGTCTTTCGCATGACGGAAATAGTACTACAAACTTTTTCAACAGCTCAATTCCGGCTCCGGCTCCCCGTAATCCAACTTTAGTAAACAATACAGGAGTTGATATAGCCATGTTTAATATCGTTAACACGAATAATTATATTATTGATAACGATCAAACTTCCACCAGATTCCGCTACGGCAGTACACAGGATACGTATATCATCCCTGTAATTGCTATGGCAGTAGATGCATATATTCCTGATTTACATGCCTATATCTCTGTGGAATCACTGAATGGAGAACCGGTTTCACTTACCAATTCAGCAGTACTCCCGGGTGAGGAAATAGAATATAAACTGAATTTGACAAACCCGAGTGAGCCGATAACGGATGCAAAAATCGTTATTCCCATACCTTATACAGCAGAGTATGTAAGTGCATCAGCTGTATATTTTCAGGGTACAGGCGGAACCAGTCCTACTCAACCTCAATATGTTCAAATAGGTGCTTCAAAGTTCATCGAATGGAATATTGGTGATATCCCTACGGGCGCCATATCGACTGATATTTTAGCCCGCATGACATTCAAACTTGCAGCTACGGATGACTGCTTCCTGCTGGTAAATGAAAATTGCAGTCCTAAGGTACTGGTAGAAGGTGTAGGAAGCGGCACAGGAGTAACATCAGGTACTTCATTTACCAACTTAAGATTTATACGGGGATTCAGGGATGATGCCATTTGTCAGAATGAACCAATCTTAGGGCCACTCTCTGTTGATATTGATGCATATGATTATGTTATGGCAAATTGTGCAGAAGAGTTAGCCTCGGGTGGAATACAGACATTCAAATTCTGTCAGAATCCTTCTACCACATCCATTTTATTTAGTTATATAGCCAACAATTTTCCGGCAGGTTCGAGATTTTACAGTGCAATAACAACAGAAGATGTTGACGGAGTTATCCTGGTTAAACCAGCTCCGGGAGCAACAGAATACACCTCTACGACCAACTTCCCGAATTCTCCCGTTGGTACAACAACCTACTACGCACTCCCCCCCGGCGCAGCTACCTGCTGGTGGGAATTTAAGATTACCGTCGAAATATGTAACCTATGGCTTGGAAACATTAGTAATGACTGGGGAACAGCAGGAAACTGGACACAAAGTCAAATTCCGACAACAATTAATGATGATGTATATTTTGCTACCAGTCTGAACTGGTATCATGAAGCCGAAAGAGATTTAATTCTGGATCAGGACAGAGCGGCAAGAAACATAGTCAACTATTCTTCTAAAAAACTGATCATTCCGATAAACACAACCCTTACGGTAGATAATGATGCAGAAACAGGTTCTGCTTCACAGCTTGTGCTCAAATCGGAAGTTGGTCAGGCCAACGGGGCGCTGGTATTAAACAATCCTACGGGCAATACCGGACTTCAGGCCACCGTAGAATTTGCTTCCAAATCCAAACCCGGCACCGGAACCTGGCCGCGCGTATGGCAATTCTTTGGAGTGCCAATAGTGGATAAAACCCTGACAAACATGTTTGGAGCAAATGCTCAGGGAAGTATTTACGGTACTCCGGGAAATGTTATTGTGAGGAAATACAACGAAGCGCTGAACTTATCCTACAGCTATCAGGAAAAATGGGAAGACCTGGATCCTGCCACGCACGTGATGATGCCCTATGAGGGTTATGAAATCACGCAGCCCGCAGAAAACACGAAACACAGTTTTGTAGGGACACTGGTGACAGATGCATCAAAAACTCTTAATTTCACCATTTCCCCCACCGGAGTTTACTCGCGAGGCAATTACATACTGGCTAATCCGTATGCAGCGCCAATATTTATCAGTAAAATGCTCCCTGAAGACTTCACCAATCTGGCTCAAACCATCTATCTTTATAACACCGGAAGCCGGCAGGACTGGTTGACAAATAATGGAGCAAGTCATCTGGGAACTCAACCCGGCACTTATACAAGTATTCCGATTTTATCAGCAAATACAATTGGAATAACTCAAATACCATCCATGCAGGGATTTATGGTGAAAGCAAGTGAAGATGCAACTCCTACAAGTTTCAAATTCCGCTATGCAACTGTAAATCGCGGAGCATTGACT
>CAZIRA010000181.1:0-4120 GCA_964541615.1 uncultured Paludibacter sp. | reverse complement strand
TGTTACTGATTAGTCAGTTCTGTGATCTGATTGTTTCTGATAATTATAAAACATACAAAAATACGACATGTTGTTCTATTTTACAAAATCAATTTTACATTGTAATTATTTGTCAAAATAGCTTATATTTGCATAGCTCAATTTATTCGTAACTACTCAGTGCTTCAATAAGTAATTTATTTAGCATTTTCAGAACAATTGCAGATTCAAAAATTATAATTTTCAAAAAAAACTGCCAAATTTAAATACATAAATGTTGTTAATTGCTCCAAAACTTCCCCTTTAGGGGTTTACCCGCCTCAGGTGTGGGGGTAGGGGGCTGCATAACTCATTTTATTCATATGCTTTACTATGATGAAAGTCTTATATCCACTTCTAATAATTTTGCTTCTTTCCTTCACTGCAAAAGCACAAAATGCTTTGATAGACAGTGTTGTTCGCACTGCAAAAGAAAAATATGCTCCCGATAGAAGGGTGAGTGTTTTTGATGTTACTCTGAAAGAAAAGAATGGCTGTTGCGTGTTAAATGGAAGAATTTCAGATTCAAACGCGCATACGTATCTTATAAAAACATTGAAAGACAGAAAAGTGTGTGTGCTGGACAGCATTCAGTTGCTGCCTGAAACTACGATTGGAAAAAAACACTGGAGCATCGTTCCACTCTCAGTTATCTATATCTATTCGAGACCGAATTTCGGCTCTGAAGTGTTAACTCAGGCATTGATGGGAACACCGGTCAGGGTGCTTGATCGTAACAGTGACTGGCTTCTTATCCAGACTCCTGACAAATACATCGGATGGACAAATACACGTTTAAAATTGATTGACAAAGAAGAACTTTCGGCTTATAATGGATTGAAAAAGATGATTGTGACAGATTTGAGTTCTGTGATTTACGAATCGAATTCTGACAAGTCCCAGTCGCTCATGGAAGTTTTGATTGGCGATATTCTGACACTGGATGATAAGAGTATCAACGGAAAATTCACAAAAATCATCCTTCCAAACGGAGCGAAAGGATATATTTCATCCAAATCGATCAGAGAATTAACCGGCTGGTACAAATCGATTCAATTGACAGGTGAAAATGTGGCAAAAACGGGGAAACTATTCCTGGGATTACCCTATTTTTGGGGTGGTACATCAAGCCGTGGATTTGATTGCAGCGGATTTACGAAAACCGTATATTATATGTATGGTCTGATATTGCCCAGAGATGCTTCACAACAGTTTCTTGTGGGAGAAAAAATTGTTCCTGAAGCGAATTATGAAAACCTCAAAGAGGGAGATTTGCTTTTCTTTGGAGCCCGTGGAGATAAAACCGGAAAGAAGCAACTGGTGGAGCACGTGGCAATTTATTTGGGCGGCTTACAATTTGTACACGCATCTCAACTGGTTAGAATCAACAGCCTTGATCCGAAGGCAGACAACTATGAATCATATTATGTGAAACGGCTTCTCGGAGTGAGAAGAATAATTGGCGATGCCTCTGTTCAGGAGAATAATATTCTGAACAATGAATGGTATAAATAGGTGTTATATAAATAAATAATAAGTTGTTGTTAAATTAAAGATACAATGAAAAATCGGCGAAGTTTTATAAAAAGTTTGGCTGCAATGGGTGGTTTGAGTATGGTGGATATCGATGCTTTGGGCAATTATTTAATCAAAAGAGAGGGCTTGAAATTCAATTCCAACAGTAAAATGAAATTAAGCTGGAGACCCTACGACCTTCAGTTGAAACACGCGTTTAATCTCTCCAATTCCTCCCGGAAAACGACTCCTGTAGTTCTTACAACCATTGAGTATGACGGATTTGCAGGCTATGGCGAAGCATCGCTGCCTCCGTATCTTGGCGAATCACAACCATCTGTTACGGCTTTTTTAGAAAAAGTCGATTTGTCGGGATTTTCAGATCCGCTTCAGTTGGAGGAAATCCTGGAGTATGTTGATTCCATTGCTGAAAACAACACTGCGGCAAAAGCTTCTGTTGATATTGCCTTACACGATTTGGCCGGAAAAATAATCGGGCGTCCATGGTATCAGCTTTGGGGACTCAATCCGGAAACAATTCCTGATACCACGTTCACCATTGGGATTGATACGGACGAAATGGTTAGACAAAAAGTGAAAGAGGTGGAAGGAAAATTCAATATTCTGAAAGTGAAACTGGGTGGAAAAGATGACAGGAAAATGGTTGAAACAATTCGTAGTGTAACTTCATTGCCGATTTCTGTGGATGCCAATCAGGGATGGAAAAACAAAAACCAGGCACTTGAAATGGTCCATTGGCTGAAAGAAAAAGGAATAGTAATGATAGAGCAACCTATGCCGAAACATGATTTGGACTCAATTGCATGGCTTTCCGAACAAAGTCCTCTTCCCGTTTTTGCCGATGAATCCATCCAGCGGCTTCGGGACGTTGAGCGAATGAAAGGAGTTTTCACCGGTATAAATATCAAACTGATGAAATGTACCGGTATGCGTGAAGCCTGGAAAATGCGTAATCTGGCACAGTCGCTTGGTATGAAAGTGATGATCGGCTGTATGACCGAAACCTCTTGTGCTATTTCTGCAGCAGCTCAACTGGCTCCGGGAATGGATTTTGCCGATTTGGATGGTGCGCTTCTCATTCAAAACGACGCTTTCAAAGGAGCCGAACTTATTGATGGAAAGGTGAAACCCCTGAACCTGCCCGGCATAGGAGTAAATCCGATTTAACACTGATTGTCATCCCGAAGCGAAACGCAGTGTAAGGAACAAACAAAATCAGATTCCCAGCCTACCGCCCCGATATGTCGGGATAAACTAGGCAGACTCACTTCGTTCGGAATGACAAGGTCACTTTTTTGTCGATTACCCGTCGATACGGATTGCAGAAATAATCAAGTTTTCAGTACGACGGGTTCGAAAGAACTCCAGCACCGTTGCCATACAAATAATGGTTAAGTGAAAATTTCAGTGCAGCGGAATATAACACACTCGACAACTGTCATCCCGAACGAAACGCAGTGGTGTGAGGGAACTCACCGACAAGTCGAAGCGAAACGCAGTATAGTTAAGGAGAAAAAAACATATAAAAAAATCTCACATCAAACTAACAATAAATCATCATGACACAACGAAAAGCAACACAGATCATCCGCGGGCAAAATGCCATCGACGGAGCAGGAGTACATCTGAGAAGAGTAATAGGATTAAAAAATGTTCATGATTTTGATCCTTTTTTGATGCTCGATGGCTTCGATTCGTTGGATCCGAAAGATTATATCAAAGGATTTCCCTGGCATCCCCACCGTGGAATAGAAACCGTGACCTATCTGATAAAAGGGGAGATTATCCATGCCGATAGCCTGGGAAACAGAGGTACCATCAGGGATCTGGAATGCCAGTGGATGACAGCCGGTTCGGGAATTATTCACCAGGAAATGCCGCAGCCGTCTGAAAGAATGCTTGGTTGTCAGCTTTGGGTCAATCTGCCGGCAAAAGATAAAATGACCCTGCCTGCTTATGGAGATATTACGCAGGAGGATGTGGAAATTGTAAAAGAGGAAAATGCGTTAATTCGTGTTATTTCAGGTAGTTACAAAGGTCGTTCCGGTGTTTTTCAGGGCGAATACATACACGTGAAATACCTGGATGTGGAACTGGCTCCGGATACAACCTGGAGTTATGCTGAAACACCCAATAACGAAACATTATTCATTTATTTACTGGATGGAACAGTAGCACCCGATGAAAATTTGTCGGCTTTTGAGAATAAAGCATGTGCGGTGTTATTTACTTCCAATAATCCAGACAACGCTGAAAATGACACAATTACAGTAAAAGCAGGTGGAGAAGGAGCAAGATTTGTTCTTCTTGCTGGAAAACCGCTCAGAGAGCCAATTGCATGGGGTGGACCCATTGTTATGAATACGCGCGAAGAACTGAACCTGGCTTTTGACGAACTGGATAAAGGAACTTTTATAAAACATTAAAAAGACATACATATCTTGTTCCGTGAACTATCGTTGTCAACGAGAAACTGACCTTTTAAAATACATTAAAAGGTTTTGTTGAGTCAACACAAAAATAACATACAATCTTTAATAATGCTTAACTATTATTATAGCGATAC
>CAZIRA010000180.1:0-4144 GCA_964541615.1 uncultured Paludibacter sp. | reverse complement strand
ATTTCCCCTTCAGGAAGTTAGGGGGTTAATATCCCTCCCGCAAAATTCCCAATAACCAAAAGCAGCATATATATCATCACCAGCTGGGCTGTACCCTCATCGAGTTTCTGGATATTTTCCGGTTTTTCCTTATCGGCTGTACGCATTTGTTTCATAAGTTTCAGAGCCATCGGGAGTGAGATGAAAATGAGCAACGTTGCCCAATGCTGAATTCCAAAAATAACACATAAAACTATTAATAAATATGCACCGATTGTAAATGCAAAGTAATAAATTATTGAACCCTTTATTCCAAGAAGCATGGCTGCTGTTTTGATTTTTGCCACGCCGTCGTGCTTTATATCTCTTGTGTTATTGGCATGGAGTACGTTGACAATAAGGAATCCGGGTGCAGCAGCAACCAGTAGCATTTTCCAGCTCAATGTATTGGTCATCACCAGATACGTCCCCAGGGAAATCAACTGTCCGTAGATAATGAAGATATTCAAATCGCCCAACGCACGGTATTTCATGAAAAAGTAGAAGTATGATCCGATAATTCCCGCCAAGCCAATCCACAGCAAATGCCAGGAAGTATTCAGCAGCAGATAAATACCAATAATATTGCCGATTACCATCATCGAAATGCTGAACCAGTAAACCTCACGGGGCTGAAACTGCTTATTGACAAGCATCCGGCTCGAACCGTAGGTTTCTTCTCTGTCCACGTTGTTTTTATAATCGAAATAATCACTCATCATATTACCGCCGGCTTGCAAAATCGGTGAAGCGATGACTGCCAAAATTCCATACCACCAGTTCACGTCCAGCGGTGTGATGCTGTTTTCGAAAAAAACATATGCCACAGCTAATGCCGCCGGCATAATGGATAACGCATAGCCCCACGGGCGCGTTACCATAAACCATTCTTTGAGGGTGTGTTTCATGTTTTATTCAGACTTTTAGAACTTAGATTATTAGATGATAGACATTAGAGTAAAATACATTCACCTTACTTTTCTAAATTATCTTTAAATTTGGTCATCATTTCCTGTAATTCAGTGATTTTGATTTGTTTATCAGTTAAATCTTCTTCACTAATGTAGCTCAGATTTTTAGCAATTATCAAAACAGTTTCCAATTCGCGACTAGAACCTAATGAAAATCTAAGAAATCCGGAAAAGTCTTTGTTACTCAATTTAGCAGAACCTTCAGAAATATTCAGCGGTATAGAAACCGCGGCTCTTTGAGTTTGACTTGAAAGCCCGAACATTTCATGTTTTGGATAAGCAGCAGTTAATTTATAAATCTCAGTTACAAAATCCATCGATTCTATCCAAATCATTAACTTCTAGAAATTATGCATATCTTTTTGTTTTGGATCATTTAACCAATATATTTTCAGACTGTTATCGCAGATAAAACTATACATAAATACGCAAAAATCTACACTCTAAAAGTCTACACTCTATCAGTCTACGCTCTACAAGAACTTAGCATTAAACCCTTGCAACGTTTCCAGTACATTGGAACGAACGTGTATAAAATGCGTAATTCCTTTCGCTTTCAGTTCATCCATGTTTGCAGGCGCACCGGCAACCACCAGCAAAGCTTTGTCCTTCAGTAATTCGTATGCAGCAGGAGCAAATTCAGCGTATTCATCGTCGCTTGAGCAAAGCACCACAACTTCGGCTTTTACATCCAGAGCGGCTTTAACTCCTTCTTCTACAGATGCAAAGCCAAGATTGTCAATGATTTCGTAACCTGCACAAGCAAAGAAATTGGATGAGAACTGGGCGCGAGCCAAACGCATAGCCAAACTACCGATGGTAAGCATAAATGCTTTCGGTGCTTTTCCGGATTTTTCGGTAGCAAAACGAAGTTCTTCAAATTCTCCGGAAGCCCTTACAGGTTCCAGTGTTTCTACGCCTACCGATGCACATCCGCAACCACCTGCCTGCGAACCTTTTACATCAGCATTTTCAACTTTATTCAACGCTTTTTCGGTAAAATTCGGGAATTGGTTGGTACCGAGCAGCACTTCTTTTCGGCTGGATACGTCTTTCAATCTTTTGGCAGCAGTATTTTTCACGGCCTGCTGTACCGCTCCGGATTTAACCATTTCGAAGAAACCGCCTTTTTCTTCCACATCGAGGAATATTTTCCAGGCTTGCAGTGCCAGTTCGTTAGTCAGCGTTTCGATGTAATATGATCCGGCGCTCGGGTCAGTTACTTTGTCGAAATGACTTTCTTCTTTCAACAAAAGCTGCTGATTACGGGCAATGCGTTCTGAAAAATCATCCGGAGTTTTGTAAGAAATATCGTACGGAAGTACAGTCAGGCTGTCCACACCTGCGATGGTAGCGCTCATAGCTTCGGTTTGAGTACGGAGCATATTCACGTTGGCATCAAATACCGTCATATTGAATTGAGTAGTTTCGGCATGAATGCGCATTTTGGCAGCACAACGGCAAAGTCCATCGGGTTTGTTGTTAGGACACTCTTCGCGCAGGCATTTGGGTTGGTAAGCCATTACAATTTGGGCCCACAGCATACGTGCAGCCCGAAATTTGGCAATTTCCATGAAGTAATTGCTACCCACTCCAAAATTAAATTTGATTTTTTTGGCTGCGATGGATTTATCCATGCCGTCTTCAACCAGGCTTGACAGGTATTCATTGCCCCAGGCCAGTGCATAACCCAATTCCTGCGCACAGTAAGCACCTGCATTGCTCAAAGTAGATGCATTTACATTCGCAATTTTGTAAAATGGAAGTCCGGCAGCAGCGATAATAGCAGATTTAACCCGGTCAAGCACAAATTCTTTGCTCAGGTCTTTGCCTTTGAGTAGCATGCGGTTGATCGGGTCAATATTGATGGAACCAACAAGGAGAGCCGGGTCTGAGTAGAATCCGTTTGCTTTGAAATAATCGGTAAGGATAGTTGCCAGCTCAGCGCCTTTGCTAACACAAATCTGAAAATTCAGCTCTACCGCCGTTGGAACTATGTCTTTCAGTAATTCAGCTATATAAGTGGGAGATAAATCCGCCTTTTTCAACTTAAAACCAAGTGAAGTAGCTCCGCGACTCAGCACATTCAGCGCTTTTTTGTTGGCTTCAGCGGCATTTTCTACATCAATATCCTGACGGACAAGCCATTCGTTGGTAGGTTTGGTACTGCGAACGTAAGGAAATGCACCCGGCTTTACATCGGTTGTTTTGAGACTGTCGATGTCTTCGGCACGGTAAAACGGTTGTACATTAAATCCTTCGTTGGTGCGCCAAACAAGTTTTTTGTCGTAGTCTGCACCTTTTAAATCCTTGATAACTAAGTTTTTCCATTGTTCGGTAGATACAACAGGAAATTCAGCCAATAAATTCAATTTTTTGTCTGCCATAATTTATGTCGTTATGTAATATATGTCTAAAAAATAGTGCGCAAAGTTACCAAATTTACCTCTAATTAATAAGCATTTAAAGAAATATTAATGGTAAAGTTGCATAAAAAGTGATAAATTTTACGTGATTTATCAAATAATAATTAACTTTACATCGGAGTTCACGCAAAATTATTTTTTTCTTCAGGAATGCTACTAAGGACACATGAGATAGATATCACCATTTGTCGAGCGGTTTTGTAAAAGCTTCAAAAAAGTATAAATTATGGAAAATTCAAACGACATCACTTTGCCAAAAGAAACAAGGTTGGATCCTGACAAGCAGCTCAATCCTAACCAGCCGCTAATCATCAGCCCCGAAGGAAAATCGTATCTGATTACTACTGCCAAATGGGCACATTTTATTGCCATTGTGGGGTTTGTGTTGATTATACTAATGGCTTTGGGTGGCATTGCAGCACTTTCACTCTCGTCAGTGGTTGACGATTACCAGGACTTTCAGGCATTCCAGTATTATCCTTTTTCAATATATGTTATTGGGATTACGTACATGCTGTCAGCCGTCATTCTGTTTTTCCCGAATTATTATCTTTTCAATTTCACGAAAAAGATAAAACTGGGTATGACTTTCGACAATCAGGAGCACCTGAATGAAGGACTGAAGAATTTGAAGAAAATGGCCAAATTTACAGGAATTGTAACCATCATCAGCCTTGGACTAATGCTACTCGTCATTCCTGCAATGATAATTTCAATAGGATTATTGAA
>CAZIRA010000179.1:0-4294 GCA_964541615.1 uncultured Paludibacter sp. | reverse complement strand
GACCGGGCGATTTATCCGATCCAATTCGACAATGTGAATTTCTACCTCGATCCAACTAATATGATTGCTACGAAAGCTTATTCGCTGGCGGTTAAGGAAATTTCATTGGTTTACAAAGATTATGTTATCACCCATTTGCCATCGGAGAGATCAGATATGTTTCGGGTATATCCGAATCCGGTTCATGGAAAAAGCGACCTGACAATCAGTCTGAATCAGGAACTCACAGATAAAGAGTTGAAAATTAATCTTTATAACATGAACGGGCAGCTGGTTTCATCAAAATCTTATGGAAAAACTGCCTCAGGGATATTTTTATTTCCAGTCAATCAACCCTCAGGATCCTACATCCTGGAATTAAATCATGGTAATAAATCTGAAAATGTAAAGATTATCGTTCGATGAATAGTTAAAACATTAAATTTAAAGATATGAGAACAAAACTAATTTTATTATTATGGCTGACAGGTTTCATGCTTTCAGCACAGAGTATTGAAGTGAAAGCTCAATACGAACTTCCTGTTACGCTCCAAAGTTCAGCTCATCATCCCACATTAAATGCTGACGGAAATCTGTTGCTTTACTCTTCAGACAATTTCAAAGGGCTGTATTTCTATGATTTTGAAACAAAAACAGAAAAAAAAGTCTCTGAAGTTCAAAATTCCGGTTACGATCCAATTTTCAGCAACGACAATTCAAAAGTTTTCTTCCGAAATACATCATTTATTGATAGAAGAAGATACGATGCGTTGGAAAGCTACGATTTGAATACAGGCAAACAGGTTCAGATGATAAAACCTCAGCGTGATCTTCGCGCAGCAAGAAGTTATCACAACGGAGCTGTGATTCAGGCTGACAATAAGCTTTACAAGACAACTTTCGGACGCACTAAAGCAGCAATACCGGTTTACGTTAGTTCTGAAAGTCTGAAAATGTATGTGTACGTAGATGGTCAGAGAATGCTGATTAACCCGATAAAAGGGGAGAATATCAACTATATTTGGACTTCGCTTTCTCCTGACAATACGAAAATACTTTTCACAGCTGTTGGGAAAGGTACTTTTGTGTGTGATTTGAGTGGAAAAATCGTTGCTGAACTGGGATACCTGAATGCTCCTGTTTGGTTCAATGATCAGATGGTGGTAGGAATGCAGGACAAAGACAATGGAGATTTCGTGACCTCATCCTCTGTGGTTATGGTTTCATTGAATGGAAAAGTGAAAAAACAAATCAGTAATGCAGCCCATATCGCCATGTATCCTTCAGCCTCCTCAAAAGCCAACCGAATTGTTTACAGCACGCTGGATGGAAAATTGGTTGTATCTGAACTTTCTTTCAACTAATCCCAGATTGAATTATGAAGAAACTATTTATTATAACACTATTTTTTACAGCTATTGTATTTTCCGTAATTGCACAGGATTTAACCGGAATAAAAATCTATATCAATCCAGGTCACGGTGGATACGACAGTGACGACAGAAACGTTGTTATTGCACCATACTCACAGGGCGACCAGAATGGGTTCTGGGAATCGGTAAGTAACCTTGATAAAGGAAAATATCTGATGGAAATGCTTGAAAACTCGGGCGCTCAGGTTGCTATTTCTCGTGTTACTAACACTACGGCTGATGACTTACCGTTATCTCAAATCGTTCGCTCTGCTAATGAGTTTAATTCCGATTTCATGCTTTCCATTCACAGTAATGCCGGAAATACGGCGCGGAGTGCGGTTTTGATGCTTTATTCAGGAAGATCGGTTGGTGATACTTGGGTTTATCCCACGGCTACTCCTCATGAAGAGACGAGCCGGCTGATCAGCACGGAAATCGCCAAAAATCTTTACTCTAATCAAGCAACAAGCTGGTCTTCAAGTTATTCCGTGCAGGGTGACAAGACTTTTGGAAGAGTTTCCATGGGCGGATGGTCTGATGGATACGGAGTTTTGCGCGGTTTGACAGTCCCCGGAGTAATTTCCGAAGGATCGCACCACGATTACCTTCCAGAAACTTACCGATTGATGAATCTGGAATACAAATGGCTGGAGGCATGGCATTTCTTTAAATCATTTGCCACCTATTTCAAAAAAGCGTCGTTGCCGAAAGGAAATATCGCCGGAAATGTGAAAGACAAATTTTTGCTCAACGAGGCAAATTATAGTAAAATTCCGGATACTCACGATGTGCTTCTACCGGTAAATGGTGCAACTGTGACGCTTCTTCCGAACAATATCACATACAAGGTTGACAATCTGAACAATGGATTTTACTTGTTCAAAAACCTTGATCCAGGCACATACAAGCTGATTACAACCCATCCGGACTATCACAATGATACAGTAGAGGTGGTGGTAAAAGCCAATGAAACGAGCTACGGCCACATTCGTCCGAACAAAATCAGAAATACGCCTCCGGCTGTAGTGGATTATTCACCTAAAGCTCTGACTGCTGACACATTGATGCTGGCAAGTTCCATCATCCGCTTCAAATTCAACTGGGATGTGGATATCGAAAGTGCAAAATCGGCATTTTCGATCACTCCGGCAGTTGCGGGGCAGTTTGTGTTCAAAGAATCCAACTTCGTGATGGAGTTTGTACCGAATATGCCATTGGATACAACCACAGTTTATACCGTGAAATTAGCAAAAACGCTGAAACATTACGATGGGCTGAACATGGTCGAAGATTTCATTTTTAGTTTCAAAACGATGAATCGGAACAAACTTTCCGTACTTGCATCCTATCCATTGGCAGGTGAAACCAATATCGATTTCAAAGTGCCAACTTTCACAGTAGTTTTTGATAAAAAATTACAGACAGGCGAACTGAGTAACGGTGTACAGGTTTATGATAAACAGGGTAAAGCCTTGACCAAAAACCTGAGATCTGTAAGGAATAATTTGGCACCCGAACCGCTGGGCTCAACTTCCTTTACACTGGCGCAAGATCTTGTTCCGGGACAGCAATATGTGCTGAAATTGGCAAAAGGAATCAAAGATGTGGACGGAGTTTACCTGACAGATACGTTGAATTTTCCTTTCATAGCTACAGACGAAAGAGTAGTTGATAAAAAAGTGGTGGAAACGTATGAAACAAGCGGCAAATACATGTATGAACCAACCCTAAGCGTAAATGTGGCTTCGGCTACTGTCACTACATCATCGGCTACGAAGCTGTTTGGAAATTACAGCAACAACATGAAATTCAGTTTCAGTTCAGACGTAGGTGGCAGCGTAGTGTACAAAGTAACGAATCCGGAGGTAGAAGCTACCAATGATTCCACCATCGGGCTTCATATTTTTGGAGATTTGTCTGGAAATGAAATGTACCTTCTTTTTGCTTCGGAAAGTGATATGAAAGAAATCAGGGTTGACAGCATTCATTACGGCGGATGGAAATTTGTAGAAATTGTGCTGACCGAATTAAAACCAGAAACGGCCTACAAATTTACCGGATACAAGGTTGTCCAAAGGGACGCTCCATTGTCAAAGATTGGAAATATTTTCATTGACAATATGTTACTTTACGGTGCTCCGGTTACTTCAGTTTCTTCTGAAAAAGTGAGCCGGGTTTCTGTTTATCCAAATCCGGCTTCAGAAATAATTCAGGTAAAAAAAGATGCGAATCAAGTGGTTGAAAGTATGGAACTTTACAGCTTACAAGGGCGGTTAATTAAGAAATCTCAGCAGCATTTCATGATACTGACAGGCGTTCCGGAAGGCACCTATGTTATAAAATTGAAGCTTAACGACGGAGTAATCACAAAACCTGTAATAATCAAACGTTGATTTGTAAAATATTATCCGAAAAAAATAGAAAATTCAAAAACTTCATTAACTTTGCTTTTTTGTTTAACCATTTAAATATTTAGGATTATGGAAGAAAGGAAATCGGATTTTCAACAAAAACTGGATGCTCAAATTAATGAATTGGAATCAAAACTTGACAATCTGAAGTTGAAAGCAAAGGATGCTACTGCTGACGCAAAAGTTAAATACAACGAATTAATCGATGATCTTGAACCAAAAATTGCCGAAGGAAAAGCTAAATTGAAAGAATTGGCTGATACTGCCGACGATGCCTGGGACGATGTCAAAGAAGGCGCTGCATCCATTTGGGATCAGATGAAGACAACTTTCAGGAATGTGAAAGATAGATTTGACGGTGACGACGACGATGAAATTGTAGCAGATGCAGAAGAACCAAAAGTGGAAGAACAATAAATATCTTCACTCAACTAATCAAAAAAACGAGAAACCATCCGGCTTCTCGTTTTTTGTTTCAAGTTAGAAATC
>CAZIRA010000178.1:0-4300 GCA_964541615.1 uncultured Paludibacter sp. | reverse complement strand
ATGTTGATGTCGGGCATTAGAATGCGTAAAACCGCAACCATCTTCAGTGCCAGATTCAGCCGTTTTTTCAATGGCGATAATTCATCTTTGAACTGATATAATGGCGTTTCGTGATGTTCGATGTAAGGTCCCATGCCACACATCACGATGTCGAAGTTTTTCATAAACAATAAATCGTTCGCCAAATCTTCGATGGTCTGAAACGGCAGACCAATCATCACGCCCGTTCCGGTCTGGTAACCGATGGATTTAAGTATTTCTAATGCATCCAAACGCTTTTCCACGCTGTGTTTACGGGTATTCGGATGAAGTTTTCGGTAGAGTTCCGGATTGGAAGTTTCCACACGAAGCAGATAACGTTTCGCACCACTTTCAAACCATTTTCGGTAGGTTTTTTCGGATTGTTCGCCACAGGAAAGGGTAATTCCCAGTTCGTCGTTGGTCATTTCCCTTGTTTGCAACAGGATGCGGTTGATTTTTTCAGTAAAAGCCGGACTTTGTAACTCGCCTGACTGGATAGCCACCGAACCGTAACCGTTTTCATACGCAAACCGCACGGCTTCCAGCACTTCTTCTTCGCTGATGGAATAACGGTGCACGGCGGAATTGGATTTCCGGATACCGCAGTAGTAGCAGTCCTTTTCGCAGATATTGGACAATTCAATCAATCCCCGCAAATAAACCGTATTGCCGACGTTCTGCAATTTGATTTTATTCGAAAAATCAAAAAGCAGTTTTTCGTCGTCACCATCAGCATTCAAAAGGCGGATGATGTCGTCTTTTGAATGTGTGTTTTGTGTGAGGATTGATTGAATTGACATTTTTTTTATGTTTTATTCTAACCCTCTGTCCTTCGGACATCTCCCTTTATCAAAAGGGAGAATTTGTTTCGAGCGTTCCCCAATGTCCCCTTTCAAAAGGGACATTAATGTATCGCAGGCACCAATCTTCCCTTATGATTAAGGGAAGTCCCCGAAGGGGGAAGGGTTAGAAAAATTGATTCACTTCACATCCACTTCAATCCACTTCGACCTGTCCGGAGGAGTTGGAGTGACGATTTTTTTGCGTGGATTGCGTTTGAGTTCGTCGAGCAAAACTTCCACCGCTTTTTGGATGCCGGGATCATTGCCTTTGGCAAGTTCTTCCGGTCGGTCAACTACTTCAATATCTGGCGAAACACCGATGCCCTCAATCAGCCATTCACCATTTTCATCGTAAATTCCAAATCGCGGAACGGAAATATATCCGCCATCCACCAGGCGTGCATTTCCCGAAATTCCGACTAATCCGCCCCAAGTGCGTGTTCCGATGAGTTTTCCTTCGCCCGTTTTCTTGAAGAAATAGGGGAAAGCATCGCCTCCCGACGAGGAATATCCGTTAATCAGCATCACTTTCGGTCCGTCGTGAGCAATTCCGGGCGATTTCATTGGTTGTGAAATGCCGTTCTGAAACCAGTAAACCAGCGTTCTTCGGTTGAGCAGGTCAATCATCCGGTCCGGAATAAATCCGCCGCCATTGTAGCGGTCGTCGATGATTAGCGCATCTTTGTCGTTGTATGAATACATCCCTCGGTGAAGCTCGCGATTTCCTTCTATAGCGGTGTTTGGTACGTGGATGTATCCAATTTTTCCACCCGAAAGTTTGTCCACCATCGCCCGTCGCTCGTTCACCCAATCCATGTAACGCAATTCCTGCTCGGAAGTGATGGTTTTCACGTTGTAAGTTTTCGCTCCTGATACCGAAGGTGAGGTGTTTATGGCCAATTCCACGTAACGATTTCCCCAATTTTCGAGCAGTTCGTACGGGTTGGTTTCAGTGGTCATATTTTGGCCGTTAATACTGATAATATAATCACCTTCTTTCACATTTATTCCGCTTTCGGTGAGTGGTGAGCGACGGCTTTCGTTCCAGTTTTCGCCTGCGTAAATCTTCTTGATTTTGTATCGTTTGGCAGACAAATCGGCTTCCAGTTCGGCACCCAGCAAACCGCCTTCAATGCGCTCCACCTTACCAATATCACCCCAATCCACATAAGCGTGTCCGGTGTTGGTTTCACTCACAATTTCATTGAGAATATAATCCAAATCAAAACGGCTTGGCACATCGGACAGCATTTCACAGTATTTTTTTTGAATGCCGTTCCAATCCACGCCGTGCAGATTTCCCACGTAGAAATAATCGCGAAAAATGCGGAATGCATCCACATAAATCTGATCCCACTCCTTGCGCGGATCGATTTTCATAGTCAGGTTATCCAGGCTGATTTTGGAAGCACCGGCTTTCTGCCCGGTTTGGTTTTTTGCTACCGCAAAGTCTCTTCCGGCACGGTAAATAAAGCTTTTTCCGTCAGCGGTCAGCGTTCCATTGCCTGCTCCGTCCAGAATTTCTTCGGTTTTCTCCGATTTGATGTTGTAGCGCATGATTTTTCCGCCCGAAGAATAAAGCAATCCTTCTTCCACGGTGCCAATAATGCTGTAATTTCCGGCCGAAACCGGCAATGCCACGATGCGGTTTTGTATATTTTCCAGGTCAATCCGGTTTTTCGTAGGTGCCTGATTTTTGGTGGAAGTTTTTGCTGATTTTGAGGGTTTTGCCGTTTTTGTAGTGTCCGGATTTTCTTCTCCGTGCGTTTCACGATCGTTTTTGTACTGGGTCAAAGTTGTGCCGTCGTTTTGAAGCGGAATGGCGTAAATTTTCCCGGCATTATTATACAAATAGTCAAACTCGAAACTGCTGAAAGCTAAATTGAAATCGCGATTGGAAATAAAGAACAAGAATTTTCCATCTTTGCTGAAAACAGGCGAACCATCTGAAAATGAAGCGTCTGTAAGCTGAGTTTTCTTTCCGGTGGAAATTTGGTAGAGCCAAAGTGCCGACTGATAGTTGGGCGATGACTTGCTGTAAGCCACCCAGTCGCCATCGGGGGAGAAGGCATAGTCGCGGATTTCTTCGGCGGAAGCCTGGTCAATTTCCGTTTGCTTGCCGGATTTTGCGTCCACCAGCCAAAGTTTCAGAGTGCGGTCGCTGTAAACCAGATGAGTGCTTTTCGGCGACCATTCAGCCCCGTTTTTCCAGGCTTTTGAGCCTTTTGTCAGTTGTTTTGGTTTTGTATCTTTCTTGTTTTCAAGCAAATACATCTCATATTCACCGGTTGCATCGGAATAATAAGCAATGTTTTTGCCGTCAGGCGACCAGGTCGGGAAAATCTCCCGAACGCCTTGCGTATTAGTCAGATTTTCTATTTCGCCATTCTCTACCGGAACAGAGAAAATATCGCCACGGGCATCAAACAGCACTCTTTTTCCCGAAGGAGAAATGGAATAACTGCCGATAAAGTCTTTCACGTTCTTGAAATAGGGCTGTAAATTCGGGTTGTCGAAATTTATTGAAACATTGATTTTTTCGCTCGTTCCCGAAAGTAAATTCATCACGTACAAATATCCGCCGTTTTCGTAAATCAGTTTTCCGTTGGCACCTGAAGGCCACATCACGTCAAAATCACGGTGGCGGGTTAGTTGCGTGCTTGTCTTTGTTTTCGTGTTGTATTTCCAGATGTTCAGGCGGGTGTCCTGGTCGGATGTGTAAAAAATATCGTCGCCATGCCAGGTTGGCCATTGGTCGGAGCCTACCCAGTGCGTGATTTGCCCGGAGGTGTTGTTTTTCAGGTTATACGTCCAAAGTTCTGTTGCCCGACCGCCTTTGTAGCGCTTCCAGGTGCGGAATTCGCGGTCCACAGGCGTGAAGCATAGTTGCGAGCCATCCGGCGAAAAAGTAGCAAAACCGCCGTTCACAATCGGCAATGCTTCTTCCATTCCACCATCGATACTTACGGTAAAATATTTGCCGTTTCGCTCGCCGAATGTGGTACGATTTCCACGGAAAAGAACCCGCTTGCTGTCGGGTGTCCAGTCGAGCGTAACGTTGTCAAAACCTCCACGGGGAGGCATCACACCCTGCGAATTGTAAAATGTGAGCTGGCGGGCAGTGCCACCTTCGGCAGGCATTACCCAAATTTGTCGGCTTCCGGAATATTCTGCCGAAAAGGCAATCCATTTTCCGTCGGGAGAAATTTTTGGGAAAAGTTCAATTCCGGCGTGTGATGTCAGTCGTTTGGCATCACCACCCGAAGCCGGCACCGACCAAATATCGCCTGCATAAACAAATGCAATTAAGTTTCCGTTGATGTCCGGATATCGCAATAAGCGGGCGTTGTCATTTGCAGAAACACCCAGCGTTAATAAGTTGATTAAGAGAAGAATAAAAAGTTTTTTCATTGTGTGAAATATGAAGTTTGTTAATT
>CAZIRA010000177.1:0-4401 GCA_964541615.1 uncultured Paludibacter sp. | reverse complement strand
AAAACCAAAAAAGAATTTGAGGGCGACATCACGCTGGTGGTATTTCCATTTGTGAAAATGGCTAAGAAATCGCCGGAGCAAACCGGGGAAGAAATTGGCGAAAAATTAAAATATGAATTGGAGTTTGTTGATTCATTCAATGTTATCAAAGGATTTTTGAACCTAAAAATCAACGATGGATTTTGGCTGAATGAGTTGAAAGGAATTCATTCTGATTCTGCTTTCGGCACTGTCAGCGCTGATGAAAATTCGGACTTGATGATGATAGAATATTCATCGCCGAACACCAACAAACCGCTTCACCTCGGTCACATCCGCAATAACCTGCTCGGTTACAGCATTGCCGAAATTCAGAAAGCCAACGGATGGAACATCGTGAAAACCAACATTGTAAACGACCGCGGAATCCACATCTGCAAGTCCATGCTGGCCTGGCAACTGTTTGGCAACGGTGAAACGCCAGAATCATCCGGCATGAAAGGCGATCACCTGGTAGGGAAATATTACGTGGAATTTGATAAGCATTACAAAGCCGAAATCAAGGAATTGACAGCGCAGGGAATGACCGAAGAGGAAGCCAAAAAAGAAGCTCCGCTTATCAAACAGGCGCAGGAAATGCTCTTGAAATGGGAACAGGGCGACGCTGAAATACGCCACCTCTGGGAAACGATGAACGGCTGGGTGTATGCCGGTTTTGATACGACTTACAAGAAATTGGGCGTTGATTTTGATAAAATTTACTACGAATCAGACACCTACACCGAAGGCAAATCCAAAGTGGAAGAAGGCGTGGCGAAAGGCGTTTTTTATCAGCGGGAAGATGGTTCGGTTTGGGCTGATTTGACCGGTGAAGGATTGGATGAGAAGCTTCTGCTCCGCTCTGACGGCACATCGGTTTACATGACGCAAGACATTGGCACTGCCAAACTCCGCTACGAAGAATACCCGATAAAAAAAATGGTGTATGTAGTTGGTAATGAGCAAAATTACCATTTTCAAGTGCTTTCTATTTTGCTGGATAAACTGGGCTTTGAATGGGGAAAAGACCTGGTGCATTTCTCTTACGGAATGGTGGAATTGCCGGAAGGCAAGATGAAAAGCCGTGAAGGAACCGTGGTTGACGCTGACGATTTGATTGAAGAAATGGTGAGCACAGCCCGCGAAACTTCACAAGAACTCGGCAAACTGGATGGCGTTTCGGAAGAAGAAGCTGAGAACATCGCCAGAATGGTTGGTTTGGGAGCGCTGAAATACTTTATACTGAAAGTGGATCCACGCAAAAACATGACATTCAACCCCAAGGAATCTATCGATTTTAACGGCAACACAGGTCCGTTTATTCAATATACACATGCCCGCATCAAATCAGTGCTTCGCAAAGCGGAGGAACAAGGCATTGAACACTCGACTTTGACGACTACCAACCTTGAAATTTCCGAAAAGGAAAAATACCTGATACAGCTGATTACCGAATTCCCAACAATCGTGAAACAAGCCGGTGAGGAATTCAGCCCTGCCTTGATTGCCAATTACATCTACGATTTGGTGAAGGAATACAACCAGTTCTACCACGATTTTTCAATTCTCCGCGAAGAAAATGCTGAGCTGAAAAATTTCCGCTTAGTCATTTCCGAAACCATTGCAAGCGTGATAAAAACCGGCATGGGATTACTGGGAATTGATGTGCCTGAAAGAATGTAAGGGAAGAAGATGGAAGATGGAAGATGGAAGAGTGAAGAAATAAAAAAGTTACAAGTGGATAGTGTTTTGAATTGACTATAAACTTGTAACTTTATTTTGTTAATAACATATCTTTCTACAAAACCGCCCTCACCATCCTTTCGTTTCCGGACATATCAGTTCGAATTATAACGTCTTTGAAGCCGTATTCGCCAAGAAGCATAGCTACGTCACGCGAAAGGTTTTTGTGGGTTTCAAGATAGATTTTCCCGTCAGGTTCAAGGTGCTGAAGGGCGTATTTTGCAATACTATGATAAAAAAGCAACGGCTCTTCTGTAGGTGAAAATAGCGCCACATGTGGTTCATAACTCTTCACCTGCTTATCGATATTCACTTTTTCATCCAGCGGAATATAGGGCGGATTGCTCACGATGATATTCCATTTTCTTTCGTCAGCTTTTGGATTCAAAATATCATCCTGAAAAAAACCAACATCGGTTTGATTCAAAGCGCCGTTTTCTTTTGCCACTATAAGCGCTTCAGCAGAAACATCCATAGCAGAAATCTGCGTTTTCGGATGATGCTTTTTAAGCGCTACGGGAATGCATCCGCAACCAGTTCCGATGTCCAGAATCTTCATATTCTGTTCTGCAGAATCTGAACTCGATTCCACGAATTTCAGATCATCACTCACCCACTCCACCAGTTCTTCCGTTTCCGGACGAGGTATCAGCACATCAGGATTTACTTTGAATTTCAGATTAAAAAATTCTGTTTCGCCCAGCACGTAATGAATTGGTTCATAATTCGTCAGCCGTTCGATGATTTGATCAGCTTCTTCACTCTGTTCAGGCGAAAGCACCATGTCTTTATCAGCCAAAATTCGGGCTAAAGACAAATCTGTAATTTTCTTTAAAATTAAATTTCCAAAGATTCTAATCTCGCTCTTCGGATAAAGATCACTTAATGAATGGTTTAATTTATTATAAAAGGTTCGCATGACACAAAGATACAAAAAATAACAATATAAGTCAGAGAAAGCCACATTAAGGCATCGTCATTCCTTTCAAAAAGCTCAAATATTGTAAAAATCGCTCATTTTCAATCCGAATTTCACAAAATTTGACTTTATAATGGTTCTCGCTGGTTGTGTAAAGCAGAAAAAAGACTTATTTTTGCCTACAATAAAAAATAGAAAATAAATTTTATGAAAAAAATTCTCTCCTTTTTAATAATCATTTCTCTTACTCTTAGTCTTTCGGCACAAAAACAACTCAAACGCGAGATGCGTGCCGTATGGATTGCAACGGTTGCCAATATCGACTGGCCCAGCAAACCGGGATTATCGCCCACTCAGCAACGTGTGGAAATGCGTGAAATGCTGGACAAAATGCAAAAAAGCGGTATCAATGCCATTGTGTTGCAAATCCGCCCTACGGCTGACAGTTTCTACCCTTCGGAGCTGGAACCGTGGTCATACTACCTGAACGGCAGGCAGGGACAACGCCCCGCACCTTACTATGATCCGTTGCAATTCATCATCGAAGAAGCTCACAAAAGGTGCATGGAAGTGCACGGATGGATCAATCCGTACCGCGTCACCAACGTGGTCAGTCATATCAATCAGCTGGATAAAAACCATCTTTACCATAAAAATAAAAATCTTTTTGTGGAATACGGTGGAAAGCATTATTTCGATCCGGGACTGGACGAAACCCGCGAATTTTTGAATAAAGTGGTGGCCGATTTAATCATGCGATACGACATAGACGCACTCCATTTCGACGATTATTTCTATCCATATCCGGTTGCAGGACGTGATTTTCCGGATGCTGAAACTTTCAAAAACAATCCACGCGGATTTGCCCCTAATCAAAAAGCTGACTGGCGTCGAAACAACGTGGACATGGTAATTGCTGAACTTCAAAAAACGATCAAAGACCTGAAACCCTGGGTTCAATTCGGTATCAGTCCATTTGGTGTCTGGAGAAACGACAACATGGATCCGAAAGGCTCTGCCACACGTGCCGGAGTGACTAATTACGACGACCTTTACGCCGACATTCTCAAATGGCTCCGTGAAGGAACAATCGACTATGTGGTTCCACAGCTTTACTGGGAAATCGGTAAAAAAGTGGCTGATTACGAAGTACTTGTAAAATGGTGGTCTGATAATACTTTCGGAAAAAATCTCTACATCGGACTGTATGCATCAGGATTAGGCGTAAATAACATTCCTGCCTGGAAAAACGGAAATGAATTGGCACGTCAGCTGAAAATGAACCAGAGCTACCCGAAAGTGGAAGGAGCAGTTTATTTCAGCGCCAAAACTTTCAGTCGTAATCCGCGTGGATTGCAAGATACGCTGACAAATAATTACTACAAATTTCCGGCGCTCCAACCTATCCCAAAAAACATAAAAGGCGAAGCTTCGGCTCAGCCACAAAATCTGCGGATTGTTAAAGATGGAAAAGAGGCCTACCTGCTTTGGGATGAGGTGAACGAAGACGGCGGCTGCAAAGTGATGTATTACGTGGTGTATGGTTTCAAAGGCAAAGATGTGGGCGACATGAACGACCCTTCCAACATCGTGGCGCTGACCACCGAAGCCTGCATAGATTTGCGCGAACTTGACCGGAAATTAAAAGGACGCACAACCTTTGTAGTCACAGCCGTAAACCGATTTAAATGGGAAAGCACTCCCACACACGGAGTTTCGAG
>CAZIRA010000176.1:0-4548 GCA_964541615.1 uncultured Paludibacter sp. | reverse complement strand
AGCTGATGCTCAACTACCAAATCGTAGTCGCTTTTCTTATCTCCGATTTTACTAAAAACCACAAATAATTCCAATGACATCAGGAAAAGGAATAAAATGAGATAAAAGATCAAAGCAACCGGCCGTTCTTTCAAAATTTCCAAAATTGCGTTTAACTCTTCCAAAAATCCCTGCTTTGAACTCAGCTCTTTCCTCAAAAGCGTTTCTTCATTCAGTTTTCGCTGGGTGTATTCTTCCTGCTGTTTTCTTAGTAAATCCAGATTCTGCTTATTCATTTCAGCTTCTTTCATTTTTGGATTTTCTATCGGAGTGTTGCTCACAGTCCGTTGTGCAACAGTGGTCATTCTTCCATCCTCACCTCTTACAGGCACGTGCGTTACGCTTGAAGAAACCGTATTTATCGTAGGCCGTCTGGAAATTTCATCGTACAGAGCGATGGTTTTTGTATCCAGCGAGTCAATTTCAACCTGCAGTTCATTCAGTTTTGCATTAAGCACATTTAAGCGGTTAGGCAGCTGTTCATTCACCTGTCTGTCAACAATTTCAATCATTTTTTTCTCAATATCATCCTTGAAAATAATCTGATCCAAAATGGCAGAACCAATAAATGCCATTATAAACGCAATGATTATTCGGAAAATAGCGAGCCAGCGATTGGTGCCGACGGTGAGAATGATCTGCCTTTCGATTTGAACAACGATGATGATAAATATAGCCGCAGCGGCAATCGCGCCCCAAGTGGAAGCGTGGATGTACCTTACAGCAAAAGAATATCCGATAAAAGCCCAGAGAATCACTAAAATAAGAAGAGCTGATGAATATTTTTTTAGTTGTTTCTTACTTGCTTCAGTACAATTTTTCAATATCGAAAAATTCCAACCGGTTAAGAAGCAGCTAATATGCGTCCACCAATATTTCATACTATTATATTTTTAAATTTTGCTTACGCTGCGTACATTCCAGAGATATTTTGGATTTCGCAAGTGAAGGAGCTGTGATTAATTATATGGTATCAATTTTTAATTTCTGCAGAGATAGCGATGCCAATCCACGCGTGAAACCAACTTCGTATGATTTGAAAATGCCAATCATGTAAGATTCTTTGTTTTCCAAATCTTTTTTCATTTGTGCGATCAGTTCCAAATGGTTTTTGTAGGTTTCTTCATTGTATCTCAGCAGTTCAACTATGTCAGTAAGCCCAGCTTCACTGCGTGATCTGATATGAAAACCAATTTCGCGCAGCAAATCCTTATACTTCAACTCTACCTGCATAAATTTCACATCAAGATTGCTTTTGATGATGTCCATATTTATTTCTTTATAAGTTTTATCCGGATTCGTCAACGCATCATTGTACGCTTTCTGCTCATAATCTTCTTTCAGAAATGCGTAAATAAGGTCAATCGGGAGTTTTGTACCAAATTCAACCGTTTCGGACGCCTTTTCATGCTCTATTGGATCCGAATTGTCGATGAAATCATCTTCATCAATATCCGGAAGCATTCTTTCGTGACTATCGTCGAGTTGTTCTACGTGATTTGGTCTTTTTTTAAAAATATCAAACAATCCCATAAGTTAAAAATTTTTTTCGTTAGTGAATCAAATAAATTTTATTGGTACGTTATATCTATAGTGCCCGCGTCTGTGGCAGCTTTTACAAAGCGTAATCAAATATTTATCATTATAATCCCAAGGATCAAGATGCATCTGCAGTCTCTTAATATAATGGTATTGCTTATGATGAGCAACAAGATCCGGACCCTGATACTTGCAGATCACGCACTTATTTCCATCACGCTCGAATATTTTCTTCTTCTTTTTAATCCATCTCGGGTCAAAAAGCTTTACGCCATAATTAACCTTTATGTCCTTCGTGCTGTTGTCAATCACTTTTTTTACTATAAAATAAATGAAATTTTAAATCATAGATGAAGCAGTAAAAAAAAATCACAAAGAATTCTTTTATATTGCAAACATTCTGTTTTCAGTCTGCTTTAGAATTTTTTTAATAAAGCAGTGCTAAAAATATTTTTTACAATCGGAAAAAAACACCGAATTGCGAATCTTTAATCTAAATTCGCAATTCAGATGTGAAATTTATCTTTTTGTAAACATGTCGAAAATATCATCGAGTGCACTTCCGTCTTTGTCTTTATCCAAAAGTCCGGAAACCATATCAAAGATACCTCCACTGCGTTTTTGCTGAGGTGCGCCGCCGCCGAGAAGTCCGCCGAGCAAGTCGCCGAGACCGCCTGCGTTCACATTGTTCGTAGCTTTTTCTTTTCCAATATAAGCCATCACAACTGGAGCAAGTATTTTGATGATAGGACCGATTTTATCTGCACTGATGCCTGTTTTTTGTGCTACGCCGCTTTCAACCGCATTCACATTATTTCCAAAAACGTGTCCCAGAATTCCACCGCCGTCGGTAAGCAGATCAGTTAAATTTCCACCTCCAAGGACGCTTCCAAGGTTATCCAGGAGACTGCCGTCGTGTTTTGAATTCAATGCGTTATTTAGGCTTTCAGCTCCATCAGGAGTCTGAGCGTTTTTATTCAATCCACCTAAAATAACAGGAACTGCAACATTCACAGCGGCAGAAGCTTGCTGTTCGTCAAGTCCAAACTGTCCTGCTATATTTTTTACAATTGTTTGCCCTACCGGGCTGTTCAATAAATCTGATAAATTCATATTTATATTCTTATTAGATTAATACTGGAGATTTTTTTCAAATATACGAGTAATTATTTAAAAAACAATATTTTCTAAAATTACCTAACAAATTCTTAAAATCCGGAATTGCTGACAAAGGCAATCGACTTGCTATCCGGCGACCACGAGGGTACGTTGATAGTTCCCTGACCGCCGTAGAGATACGCTATAACTTTCGGATTTCCGCCCGAAATCGACATCAAACGTAAATAAACATTCTTGTAAAAGGGGTGATCGTCTGGTTTTACATCATCGTTGTAAGTCAGAAAAACAATCCATTTTCCATCTGGTGAAATATGTGGAAACCAGTTATTAAGATCATCAAAAGTAACCTGCTCCTGCTCACTGCCATCAGGTTTCATCCTCCAAATCTGCATTTTTCCAGTGCGCGAAGAGTTGAAATAAATATATTTTCCGTCAGGAGTATACTCCGAACCGTCATTGAGGCCGGGAGAGTCTGTCAGCCGCATTTCCTTGCCACCTTTTTTTGAAATTTTGTAGATGTCATATTTATTGTTGCGTCCACCGGTATAGATCAGAAATTTATTATCGGGAGACCACCCGTGGAAATAGGAAGGGCTGTTTGGAGTCACTCGTTTGGGTTTTCCTCCTTTTGTACGCAGGTAATAAACTACGGATTGACCATTGTCTTTTTCGCAGTGGTGGCTTATTCCAATGTATTTTCCATCGAAAGTAAGTACGTGATCATTGTTGTTATTGTTGGCAAATTTTGTATCCAGAACTGTAATTTTATCTGTTTCCAAATGATAATTATACAGCAATCCTTTGCTGTTGTAAATTATTTTTTTTCCATCCGGCGTCCAGTTCGGAGCTTGTATTGAATAAGGAACTTGATAGAGGATTTTTCTCAATCCGGATGTTACATCCATGGTTTCCAGATTACTTCCAAGATAATCCTGATACGGCACCAGATCTTTTCCGGCAGGAATTTCTATCCGAACGTTGGTGAACACAGCTTTCTCAGTCACTTTTACATTGTGCGAACAAATAAAAAGTCCCACGTAAACTTCATCAGGAAGGAATTCAACTGTCATTTCTTCCGAAATAAATGTATCACCCCAATGCGCAGCCGAAATGGTGTACTTATTCCCCAACCTCATCAGCCGAACTACATCCGGCCCGCCAATCAGCAAATGCTCCTCCTTCATGTCTGCTCCTGTTTTTTCACGGAATTGAAGTGCTGTAAGTCCGTCGCCATGAAGCAATGCGCTGACATGAGGAGAATTGTTTTCTAAATTTTGACGTATCATCCAGCCCACTTTTCGATGCGGATCCACCCCTTTTCCGATAAACTTTACCTGAGCCGTCAGAATAAAATCTCCTTTCAATTTCTTGTACAAAAACTGAAATTCATCTTCACCAAACCAAATATTTTTTCCCGATCCTTGAAGAGTATATTCTTGTGTTTCAGGATTATAAACCGATGTACCTGGAATTTCAACCATTCCTACATCTCCGTTTTTTTCAAAAACTCCTAGTTTATCGGTTAATAGCTGTGCAGAAATTCGACTTGTACTCATTACCATACAAATTAGAATTAAGAGAGCAGTCAATAAATACTTTTTATCCATAGCGTGATTTTTTAAGGGACACACAAAATTAATGATTCATTTCAATAAATAACGATTTTCCAAGAAATTTACTTTTTGATATCAAATAAAACATTTCGCATTACATCTTGCAGTTTCTCAAAAATTACTACCAAATATTAAAATTTTATTACAAAAACCCGATTTTCAATTCATTTAATTAATTTTTTGACTAAAAAATATATAATTGTAAGCAAAAACACAAAAATAATTTCATTTTTTCTTG
>CAZIRA010000175.1:0-4629 GCA_964541615.1 uncultured Paludibacter sp. | reverse complement strand
GACCAAAAATATATCTCTTTTCCGTGTCCGAGCGGATGATTTTCGTCAGGTTCTTTTTTGGCTTGTTTCAGACCAAGAAAAAGCAATCCCTGATTAGCGCAGTCGGCGTACGAGTGAATGGCTTCGGCCAGCATGGAGCCGGATCCGGTGATGACAGAAGCAACAGTTTTTGTCACAGCAATTCCAAAATTTGCCAGCAAAGCAAAAAGAATGGATTTTACGGAGGCGTTTTGTGACGACATAGTTTGTTTACGATTTAATATTTACAATTTTTGATTGGGTAATTATTCTTTCTTCTAATTTCTAACGTCTAACGTCCGACATCCAATTAACCTATGCAAATGTAAAAAAGAATTTCAAATTATTTCATTAACATCCAATTATTTTCATTCCCAAAATATGAGAAAATCAAAGACTCATACCTTAATAATATACATTAATATATATTGCCAAATTATCTAAATCGCCCAATAAAAGGCGCTTCCGGCTTGTCGCGCACCCTCTGACTTCCTGCTTCATCACAATGTAACACCTATTTCATTAATTGTAATATCAATTACATTTTTCTGTAACATGAAACAGAGAATTTTGCATCGAAAATTTATGATAAAAAGTTAATGAAAAAGAAAGTGTTATTTTTTAATTTAAAAATCTCGATGAAAACTGTGTTTGCAGCGCTTTTATTTTTGATTACTACCGGCCTCGCTGCTCAAAACGGAAGTATCAGAGGAAAGGTGTATGACAATGCAGATAACGAACCGCTTATAGGTGCGGCGGTTACGATTAGTGGAACTACCACAGGAAACGCAACTGATTTTGACGGAAATTACACCATTTCAAATTTGAAACCCGGAACCTATACCTTAAGTATCTCTTATATTTCTTACAAAACTCTGACGATAACCAACGTACAAGTTGAAGGCGGAAAAGAAAACGTTCTCGATATTGCCCTGGAATCGGCAGATATTGCGCTGAGCGAAGTGCAGGTAGTAGCACGTGCCAACCGCGAAAGTGAGAATATCCTGCTGATGGAACAGAAAAATGCGCTTCTTGCAACTCAGGCAGTTGGCGCTAAGGAAATGTCCCGAAAAGGGCTGAGCGACGCGGAAAGTGCCGTAGCGAAAGTTTCCGGAATATCCAAGCAGGAAGGTGTAAAAAATGTGTTTGTACGCGGACTTGGCGATCGCTACAACGTTACTTATCTGAACGGCTTCCCAATTCCTTCCGAAGATCCGGAGTACAAAAACATTGCATTGGACTTTTTCAGCACCGATGTTATTCAGAATATTGGTGTAAATAAAGTATTCAACAGCTCGCTGGCAGGTGATGTGGGCGGTGCTGTGATAGATATTTCTTCAAAAGAACTAGTTGGAAATCAGGCTTTCGGCGTAGAAGCCTCGGTTGGTGCCAATATCGATGCCTTTCAAACCGATTATCTGATTGCGGATGGAGCCGGTTATCTTGGATTTGCTAATCAAGACAGACCTTTGGACGGAAGTTTCAACTTTCAGAACAGCCTGGATCCAAAGAAAGCTTTGCCATTAAATCACGGTTTCGGATTATCCGGCGGAAAAAGTTTCAAAATTGGTGATAATGCCAATCCATTGTCTTTCTACTTCGTAGCGTCACACGGAAAATCCTACTCCATAACAGACGAAACGGTGAGAAATTCCAATACTGCCGGAACGATTTATCAGGACCAGAAAGGAAAACGCTTCTCAAACAATACCAATCAACTGGCACTTGCCAACGTGCAATACGGTTTTGGACAGCACCGATTGACTTACAATTTTATGATGGTTCACGCCAACAATCAGTATGTGGGAGAATATCAAGGTCTGAACGGCGAGCGACACCAGGACAGCGAAGAATATTTGGGTTTTCTGAGACGTCAGCAAACGAACGATAACCTGCTTTTCACCAATCAAATCATGTCCGATTGGAAATTGAATGACAGAATGCAGTTGAAAGCCGGAATTTCGCACAACAATGTGAAAGGTTCCGAGCCGGATCGTAGGGAAAATTACCTTTCGAAAGATGTGGATGGAAGCTATTTCCTGACCGGAAGTAACCGCCAGAAACGGTTTTATTCCATTCTGAAAGAAAATGATTTCAATGCAAAACTGAATTTGACCTATAAATTGGGTGATAAATTCGACAGTAATATTTCAAATCTGCAGGTTGGATACAGCGGACGCTATGTGTTGGATAATTTCCAATCCATTGAGTATAACTTCAATGCAGTGAGCGGAACGTACGATATCAATAACTTTAAGCTGGACGAAATTTACAGCGTGGCAAATTACAATGCCGGGAAATTTCAAATGTCGGAAGGTTTCCTGAACAAGTACGATGTTACGAAAATGATCCATTCGCCGTTTGCCGAAATTAATTATCAGCTGGCGCAAAATCTCGTTGGAAATCTCGGATTGAAAGTGGATAAAGTGGATATGACGATTGATCACAGAGTTTCGCACGTTGCACCTGGAAGCGAAACCATCGACAAATTATATTTCCTGCCAAGCATGAACCTGAAGTACGATTTGAATGCAAAAAACTCACTTCGTCTGGGACTTAGCAAGACTTACACGCTTCCGCAATCCAAAGAAATTTCTCCTTATCAGTACGTAAATATCAGTTTCTCAAGCCAGGGAAATGCCAAATTGAAGCCATCTGACAACTACAATGCAGACTTGAAATGGGATTATTACCTGTCGGCATCGGAGGTGATTTCTTTGACCGGATTTTACAAATACATCGTCAATCCGATTGCGCGCGTGGACATCGGCAACTCTGCCGGACTGCTGACTTATCAAAACGTAAGCGATATGGCGATGGCCGCCGGAGTTGAGTTTGAATTGAGAAAAAACCTTTTTGATTTCTCAGGAAATTCGTCCGAAAAAATCAACCGACTTTCGGTAGGATTGAACGTATCATACATTCACACAGCATTGACGGTTGATTACATCGACTTTGCTGGGCAAGCTAAATCAAGAACTACAAGTTTGGAAGGCGGTGCGCCGATCATCATGAATTTCGATATTTCGCACAATCTTTCGATTAACGAAAGAAGTTTTGTGAATTCGCTCGTATTCAACTATTTCAGCGACCGCGTTCACACCATCGGAGCACTCGGATTTAAAGATATTATTGAGCAAGGCGTGCCTACTTTGGCATTCGTTTCTTCCTCAAAAATCTCAAAAAATCTGACATTAAAACTTAAAGCAAACAACATTCTGAACCCGGCATTCAAACTGACACGCGAGAATACCGATGCAAGTCAGAATATTGTCCTGAACGAATTCAGAAAAGGCATGGACATCAGTTTCGGCCTAAGCTATGAACTATAAAAACGAAAAAACACAATTAAATTGATTATTAACAACTAAATTATTTATAAAAATGAAAAAGTTATTATTTGCCATTATGGCGGTTACAGCAATGTCTGTATCATTTGTATCTTGTGACAAAACTGAAGACGAACCAAAAGGACCGGAAGGTATTTCAGGTTCAATCAGTAGCGGTGAAACATTGAATTTGCAAGCCGGAGTAGAATATTTTCTTGACGGACCACTTCTTGTGGACGATGGCGGTGTGCTAAACATCGAAGCAGGTACTGTAATTAAAGCAAAAAAGGGCTTTAACAGCTATATTCTTGTGCTTCAAGGTGGAAAAATCAACGCAAACGGAACTGCATCAAACCCGATCAGAATGACTGCCGACATCGAAAATGCTGGCGCAGGTTACTGGGGCGGTTTGGTTATCAACGGTAGAGCACCGCTTGCAGGTGGTTCAGTCGGATCAACGGAAATTAACACCGCTTACCATTATGGCGGTAACAATGCATCTGATAATTCTGGCGTTCTTACTTATGTTACAATTGAAAATACCGGTGCTCGCTCAAGTGCTGATGTAGAACACAACGGTTTGACTTTGAACGGAGTAGGAAACGGAACAAAAATCGAGAACATCTACATCCCGGAAGGTTCTGACGATGGTATCGAGTTCTTTGGCGGAAGCGTAAACGTGAAAAATCTGTTGGTAGTGAACTCTGACGATGATATGTTTGACTTTACGCAAGGTTACAACGGAACTCTTGAAAATGCTTACGGTATCTGGACAAAAGGATTTACCAGCTCAGAAGCTGATCCACGCGGAATTGAAGCTGACGGAAACTTCGATGGAAACTTCCCATCACACACCGGACAATCCAACTTTACTGTTAAAAATATGACCATAGATTTGAGATTGGATCATAATACAGACAAAACTACTCAAATGCAGGACGTTATCAAAGTTCGTCGTGGTGCAAAAGCTACTGTTATTAATGCATTAGTAAAAGGAACTGGCTCTGTGGCTGACTTGGTTGACGTGAAAGATACAAAAGGCGATGGCGATCCTACTTCTACTATCAGCTTGACAAACAAACTTACAACTGCTCCAACAAGAGAAATTAGCGGTACAGCTAATATTACAATCGGAGGAAACAACACAGGTTGCGCAACAGATATTTTTGCCTGGACAAAATATGCATTCTAAGTTAATAGAATTGTAATTAAGAAAAAAAGACGTCATTTAGGCGTCTTTTTTGTTTGGTTGAATAGTTGAATAGTTAAGTAGTTGAATAGT
>CAZIRA010000174.1:0-4635 GCA_964541615.1 uncultured Paludibacter sp. | reverse complement strand
GCGGTGCAATGAAAATTACTCAGCCGGGTTGGGTGAAAATTACCCTCAACATGATGGAATACACCTACCACGTTGAATTGATCGGCGTAATGAACCTGCAACTTTACGTTCCGGGAAGCCATCAAGGCTGGTCTCCTGGTACAGCTCCGATAGTTTACAACCGAAACTTTGATATGAAATATGAAGGATATGTGAACTTCAGCGCTAATGATTTGTTCAAATTTACTTCAGATCCGGATTGGGATCACACTAATTATGGTGACGGTGGCAATGGAACTCTCTCAACCACAGGAGATAATTTGACGGTAGCTGAAGCAGGTTATTACAAACTAAACGTTGACTTGTCAGGTTCACCTTTTACTTACACTAAAGTGAAAACTGACTGGGGACTGATAGGTGATGCAACAGTAGGTGGATGGGATAATTCTACACCTATGACCTACAATCCTGATACAAAGGTATGGACAGTTACAACTACTTTGACTGCAGGGAAAGCATTCAAGTTCCGTGCAAACAACGGTTGGGATATAAATTTGGGTGGAAACCAGAGTAATTTGAGTTATGGTGGAGATAATATTCAGGTTGCCACAGATGGAACATATCTTGTGACGCTAGATTTGTCAAATCCAGAGGCTTATAAATGTTCCGTAGTGAAACAATAATAACATTAGATTTCATTAATAAAAGGACCGGCTTTTTTACAAGGTCGGTCTTTTTTTATTTTTCTTTTAAATATTTATTTATGAAAAAAAACATTGTAATTCTGACAGGATTTTTGCTTTTGTTCAGTATTATAACAAATGCAGCCAATACCAATCCCCCCGAATGGGCAAAAAATGTAATCTGGTATCAGATTTTTGTGGAACGTTTCAACAATGGCGATCCCACCAACGACCCTACTGCGGAAACAACTACAGTGGAAAACATGAAAATTGTTCCGCCGGAAGGTTGGCAGGTCTCTAGATGGACCAGCAACTGGTTTGAGCGTCAACCGTGGGAGAGAGATTCTACGCAAGGTTTCAATTCAGTGATTCAATCGCGCAGATACGGCGGTGACCTACAGGGCGTAATGGATAAGCTGGATTACCTTGAAGAGCTGGGAGTGACGGCAGTTTACTTTAATCCAATCAACGATGCGCCTTCGCTTCATAAGTACGATGCCCGCAATTACCACCACATAGATGTGAATTTCGGGCCGGATCCGGAAGGTGATATAAAGATAATTGCTTCCGAAGATCCAAATGATCCTGCTACATGGAAATGGACTTCTGCTGATAAATTGTTTCTGAAATTAGTGGAAGAATTTCACAAACGAGGCATCCGCGTTATTGTTGATTATTCCTGGAACCACACCGGAACAAATTTTTGGGCTTGGCAGGATATTCTGAAAAATCAAGATAAATCTATTTACAAAGATTGGTACGAAATTACTGCTTTTGATAATCCGGCAACGCCAGAAAATGAATTCAAATACAACGGCTGGGGTGGATACGGCTACCTTCCGGAACTCAAAAAAGTCAATCTCACTACTGAACGGATTCACGGACTGCCCTACGAAGGAAATATCCACGAAGGCCCTAAAAAACATATTTTTGACGTTACGAAACGTTGGCTGGCTCCCGATGGCGATGTTTCCAAAGGAATTGACGGCTACCGGCTGGATGTGGCTGAACAGATTGGCATGGGATTTTGGCGTGATTACCGTACCTACGTGAAAAGCATCAATCCAGATGCGTACCTGCTTGGTGAAATCTGGTGGGAAAAATGGCCTCTGAAACTGATGGATCCGGCGCCGTATATGAAAGGCGATGTCTTTGATGCTGTGATGTTTTATCAAGTTTACAAGCCGGCACGCGATTTCTTCAATAATACTGAATCGGAAATAAATGCATCGCAATTGCGTGATTCGCTGGAATTGCAATGGAATAACATCCCCGGAACGAACGAATACGCTATGATGAATGTGGCCGCTTCGCACGATGCTCCACGACTGCTGACGGATTTTTACAATAAAAACCGCTATAAATTCAAAGCCAATCCGGAAGAAGACGGAACTTATAAAACCGGAAAGCCCGACAAAGAAGCATACGAAAGATTGAATTTGTATCTCGTCCATACGTTCACTTCATTGGGTTCGCCACACATCTGGAACGGTGATGAAATGGGCATGTGGGGAGCTGACGATCCAAACTGCCGCAAGCCTTTGATGTGGGAAGAAATGAAGTTTGAGAATGAATACCGGAATAATTTCCAGGCCGGCAAAAAAGAATTTGACAAAATCAAGTTCAATAAAAAACAGTTTAGGTTTTACAAAAAGTTGATTAAGCTTCGGAAGGAAAATCCAGTGCTTGCATTGGGCGAATTTAAGTTTTTAGTCACAGAAGGCAAAAAACTTGCCTATTCAAGAACAGATGGAAAAGATGAAATAATCGTAATTTTCAACCTGGAAAACTCAAAAGAAGAATTCTCAATTCCCGAAGGCAAATACAAAGACCTGCTGACTGGTAAAAAATACCGAAAATCAACGCTGAAACTCAAACCAATGAAAGCGTTGGTTCTTAAAAAGATCATTTGATTCACGGGTAAGAAATGAAAATCTCTGTCTGGACTCGGACAGAGATTTTTTTTATTGCTTTGAAAAACTCCAATTATATGGAGAATAATTGTAGTCCGATTAAATTTGTCCGTAGGACATATAAATCAATAGATTGAGATTATCGTCTGATTTTTTCCCGTAGGGAATATATATCCCTTACTGGGAATATTGGTCAAATTCAATATATTTCTATTGAGATTAATTTCCTACGTAAAATTAAAGAGCTTTCACTCAAGTAATTAATTAATCTAATACTTTTATCAAACTCACATTAATTTAAAAAAACAAGGTGTCCAAATAGCTTGGACACCTGTTTATTTTTCAGAGAATAATCAATTTTTTATTTAACAAAGAAATCTACACGGCGGTTTTTTGCACGGCCTTCAACTGTTTCATTATCTGCAATCGGCATCGTTTCACCGTAGCCGGTAGTTGTAAATCTGGAAGCATCAATGCCTTTTTCTGTCAGATAATCTGCAACAGATTTTGCGCGTCTTTCAGACAGCCACTGATTGTAATCTGCCTCACCCATATTGTCTGTGTGACCAGCGATATCCAAGTTGTAATTAGGATTATTTTTCATTGTTTTAACTGCTTCATCAAGGATTGGATAAGACTCCGGTTTGATAATTGAGCTGTTAAATTCAAACTGGATTCCAGCTAGCGAATCGATCATTTTCTTAGCTTCAAGCGGACATCCGTCATTTTCTTTCGGTCCAGGGATAGTAGGACATTTGTCAAGATAATCAGGTGTTCCATCGCCGTCTGTATCAATTGGACAACCGTTTGTATCTACTTTTACACCTTTTGGGGTATCAGGACATTTATCCAAATAATCTGCTACACCATCTCCGTCAGTATCTACTGGGCAACCATCGGCATCTACCTTTGCACCTCTTGGTGTATTCGGGCATTTGTCTAGATAATCAGCCACGCCGTCGCCGTCTGAGTCAAGCGGACAACCATTAGCATCAACAGCAACTCCAGCAGGAGTGTTTGGGCAAAGATCTTTGCTGTCAACCACGCCGTCACCATCAGAATCAACGTCTCTCACAGGTTTTTCGCGCTTTCCACCCATGGAAATTACAAAACCAAGAAGATGCTGTCCGTAGCGGTCGTTGTTGTCAGTTATCCGAATTAGATCATGCTCATCGTGGTTGGTGAAGTTGTACAGATATTTATATTGTATTGCGAAATTATCCGAAATTTGATATTTCAAACCAGCTCCAACAGGAACAACCAAATCCATTGGAAAAGTGAAGATTTTTCCATCGTTATTGTTCTCCATGTAACCTGCAAGACCAATACCTGCTGTCAAAAAAGGATAAAATTTTGCAGTTTTGCTCAGGATGTAGCCGTTGTTAAGCTTATAATCCAAGTACATAGAAGCATCGTACTTATTTCCAAGAAATTCAGCACCCGGATAAGCATCGTTTATGGATTTGAATCCGTACTTACCAAAACTTCCCAGTACTCCCAAATTGAATGATGGGCTAACATAAGTAGATAGAGATAAAGCTCCAAGCGGATAGAAATCTTTGAATTTGAACATGCCGTTACCTAGATCGCCGTTGTACTCATTCAGACCACCGTACAGCCCAACAGCAAATCTGTTTGATTCAGTTTGTGCAGACAAAATAGTTGAAATAACTACAAGTACTGCTAATAAACAATTTCTTAATTTCATAATTTTATTATTTTTTATTTGATTGAAAATTAGTTCTTTAAATGAATGATTCAAGTCTGTCCAATTTTTTTAGCAAATATAATTCAAAAATAGCTTAAAATGTAAAAAAAAATGTAACAATAAAGATAATGATGCAAGTAAAGTGATTGCAAACGTATGCGGTTTACAACACTGTTTTATATTTGATAGATATTTAAAAACGACAGTGCCGAAGTTCAAATCTTCGGCACTGTCATTTTTTTATCAACAATTTCCAGTCAACTGAATTTTTTAAAAACCACCTAATTTAGCAACCAGATCCCAGTTTACTACATTCCAAAACGCTTTGGCATATTCGCCGCGTTTGTTTTGA
>CAZIRA010000173.1:1435-4666 GCA_964541615.1 uncultured Paludibacter sp. | reverse complement strand
CCAGCTCCCATCATATCAAAATATCGAAAATTATGCAAAGCAGAATATTCAACTGCTGCCCATGTGGCTAATGTAGAAGGATATATATTTTTATATTTACCATCCAATCCGCATACAAACCATTCATACAGTATTTCTTTCTCTAACCCCACACATAAACTTCCTCCAATTATCTTATTATCGTATTTTATTACAAATAAATGAGCATCCGGAAATTCTACTATTTTATGGAAAAAATCCTTTGGAAACAGGGGTGTCCTTATTTTTGTTTTATATAAATCAAACAATAATATATAAAATTCATCAACTTCATTCCTGTTTTTGGTTTCTGAAATTACAGCACCCTGCTTTAGTGATTGTTTCACATCCCGACGTTTTGTTGTACTTAGTTCCTTCAGACAATGTTCCACTGAAGGAGTTGAAATCTGAAAATTTAAATGAGGCAAGTAAGTATATCCACATCTTTCAAATGAACTTCTCTGTTCTGAATAATCAAAATAATTGCGAAACTCTGTGTAAATTGCATCTTTCGATACTGACTCGGTCAGGTGTTGGAGCAACATTTCAATTTCGTTTTTATCACAATTTGCCCCGATCAACATCCCTCCCGGAATAATAGCTCTCCGGCTCATAAACCTTTTAATCATCCCTCCATCGGCTATGATATATCCACATACCAAAGCTAACAATTCATCTTTATTTTCTACAGCTATAGCAAATGGCTTTAAAAAATCCAGTTTTTTATAAAATTGATAACAACTGTAGGATTGAAACCACGATGCTGTAGGAGATTCGTTCTGCAAGCTTTCCCATTTATTTTTATCAATATTTTCGTCCTTTACTATCTGATACATTACTCTAGAAGTCAATTACTACTTTAATTTTTTCAGTATACCTGTCTGATTCCCTTCCAAGATGATAAAATCAGGAACAGGTATTTCTTATAACTTTAAGCCTGTAAAACGGTCAAATTCGTTAAAAACACCTTATGCATTTTTCAAACTGATATTTTGATACACATTCTGTATTTTTTCGGCTACAACGGTAGCTTCGTAGCCGGAGTTTTTTATTTTTTCGTATCCGTTTGTCCTTTTATTTTCTATCAGCACCTGCTCAATCTTCAGCGCCACATCCTTTGCGTTTTTATCGGCAATACGGCAGCCTTCTACTCCCTCCAAAATTTCCGCCACATCGCCCACGTCCACCGATACAATGGGGCAGCCACAGGCCATCGCTTCCTTGATAAATTGCGGCGAACCTTCGGAATGGCTGGTCATCAGACAAACATCGGCGGCATTCATCAGTTCGGCTACCTGCACGCGGGAATATCCTTTCATTTCCATTAATCGGGCATCAGGCACTTTAGCCAAAGCTTCTTTGGCCAGTTCGGGATTTTTCACCGGATTGTCGAATGCTCCTGCAAACAAAACGATATGATCACTTTCCCTTAAATCCAGTTTTTCCCTTACCGGCTTTCTTTCAATGGGTCTGAAAATATCCGTATCCACACCGCAGGGAATCAATGAGAATTTTCTTTTCACGCCGGCGAGTTGAATATTCCTGTGAGACACAAAGATATTCCAGGCAGATAAAATTATGGAAACTTTCGAATACCTCAACACCTTCGGATTGTTGATATCGCTGCCGTGATACGTGGTCACCACCGGCACTTTGCGCTGGAGATTGGCCAGCAAACCCGACAGCCCGTAATGGGCGTGAATAATATCCGGTTGAAATTCCCTGATTTTACGCATCATCGGGATGAAATTCCGCAAATAACCTTTCACACCTTTACCCTCCACCGTAAAGTACTCACACACCACCCCCGCTTTCTGAAGCGCCTCCACCTGATCGGTGATGAAGGGAGCAATGCGACCGGAGTTTTTACTGCAGAGGATGAGGATTTTCATCAGGGTTAAATTTATATATCAGCCCCCTAACCCCCAGCCCCTCAATCCCCTGAAGGGGAAGTTCTAAGGAGGATATTGAGCTTTGATTTGTTATTGTGAAAATGTTTTGTCGGTTTATACATTCCCTTCCCGATATTCATCAGGACAAAGCGTATCTGAATTTAATCTTTAATAGCTGTTTCATAAAGTCAAAAAAGTGGACGAGTTTAATAGTCACGAATCCAGATAGCTTTAAGAAATCGGGATTGCTGATTATTTGACCAGTAAACCGGTAGCCTGACAACCTATTTTTTATTATCAAGAAAATGTTGTTTTATCAGAATCTTTAGGTATTCCTCTATTTGAATGGGGGTAATGTCATATATGGGTTGCAACAACTGAAAACCACTATCAACATGAAATCTTTTAGAGTCAACGAGCATAGCCAATAAATTTTTGGTTGAAAGCAGACGTCCGGAATACTTTGTTGCCAGCTGAACTATTGATTTAATATTTATTCCGGTTTTTAAGATTGAATAGATGTCGTAATAATCTCTGAAATTACTCCTGCGCATCAATACTTCCATTTTCATTGCACCAATGGCAAGAATATCTGCCAGAAAAAGATTGCCTTTAACATGAACAGGAATTTCTACAGGAGAGAATTTATTGCTGGCGTAGAATGATAATTTCACTCCTGCAACGACAAACTCAACGTGGTCCAAATCAAAAATTTCTCTTGATTCAATAATACCTATTTCTTTCAGTTCTTTTTCTATGCCCGCCCAATCAACTTCCTGTTTTTGTTTTTTATTGCTTTTCCAGCTCATAAAATCAAGATCTTCGCTCTGACGGTTTTCAATCTGAATGGCTAACGCAGTACCACCCACCAAAGTATATGATTTTATACAATTTAGTGAACAAACTTTGTCGAAAAGTTTTTCGGTATTTAGAGCAAGTGCTGTCATAGTATATTTTTCAAATATCGGCTTTCCATTCTTTTCAGGTAACTTTCCGGTTTTTTTATATCAAAATACATCCAGGCAAGAAATTTATTGAGCCGGCCATAATAATCCCCCTGAACAACCAACCGGTTTAACCACACTTGTTTAATTTTTCGGGCAGGAAAGAGCCAAAACAACAAATTAATATCATCAATATCGAGGTAAAGCAAGGTTTTCTCAATGAGAATTTCATCCGGCACGTCCACAACATCCTGCATGCCGTAGGACCAAAAACGTTTTTGATCCAACAACCTGACAATTAATTGATTTTTCTCTGATTGATTTTTCATATACAACCTGAATGCTGAGTTGAATACAAATGTAATATTTTTTATTTT
>CAZIRA010000173.1:0-1335 GCA_964541615.1 uncultured Paludibacter sp. | reverse complement strand
TATTGCAAAGAGCAAAACCAGGTACCAGGTGAAGTATTTCTTGGTGCTGTTGGTGACTTGTGTGATGCCGTAGGCGGCAAACATCATATACAATGGCAAAATGGGCTGATGGAAGCGCTCCGACTGAGCGAATGCACTGAACGCCAGAATGAGCAGGTAGCCGACAAAAAACGCCTCGAGAAGCGAGAAATCGCGCCAGGTATTCCGTTTGACTACTACAAAGATGAAAACCAGCAGAAAAAATGCCATGATGTCTTTGTTGAAATTCCCGCCGTGTATCAGCTGCTGATTCTCCTGCCCCTGCACGGCCACCATTGTAGGAATAGGAATGATAAAGATAGCCGGTGCAAAAACAGCTGCACTTGCCCTGTCGGCAAGGGTATTCCCCCCCTCGCGCTGTGCTCTCCATTCCATGGATGCACGTTGATTGGTGTTTCTTTCTGCTACAACCTGCTCCACCTCACTGGCTATTCGTCCTCCCAGAAAATAAACCACGGCAATAGCCACCCAAAATCCGATGATAAACCGCTGTCCAAATCCCAAAATTTTCTTCGTGGAAAAAAGAAGCGCCGTAAGCAGGGAGAAAAGCGCCGTCACTCCCAGTACGGTACGGAATGAAAACATAATCAGCACAATTAGAAAAGGAACAATGATGTTTTTAAGTGAGAAGTTCTTCGATCGCAGCAGATAATCTGCCCGCTCGAGGAAAGCTACCGTGAGGAAAACCATTTCCGCTTCTTTGAGGTGCAGCCCGCAATAGAGAATCAGGTTAGGCATCAGCATGGTGAGAATACCCGCAATCCGTCCGGTTTCCTGCCCGAAACTGCGGGTAGCCAGTTTATACACCAGCAGCACAGTCCAGGTGCTCCAAAGCACTTTGAGCAGGCGGGCTATGAATATGGATTTACCAGTGAAGAGGTAGATAATACTCAGATAAGTGACATATCCCGAATCAGAAAACCCCTGATTTATCATGTTAAGGAAGGGTTGAAAATCACCTGATTTAAACGAATCGCTTATCCATACTGCGGCTCCATGATAGCCTTGTGAATCTGCCGCACCAAATTCAAACGGCTGGCCGGTCATGGCCATGTAAAAGAAATAGCTGAAAACAACCCACACAATCCGGATTACAGCGGAAGTGTACATCAGCCGTTTCCGGAAGGTTTTATCGCTGAGTTTGTTCCACTTGCGGGTAAGGAGGTTGGAAAAATAGAAGAAACCCACTACTTCTAAAGCGCCGAAGACCATCCAGAGCACATTCATGCTCCTACTGAAGAATACAAACGTGACGGCTACAAGCGCTATGAAATACAGCGCAATGGCTTTGCTGGT
>CAZIRA010000172.1:1812-4681 GCA_964541615.1 uncultured Paludibacter sp. | reverse complement strand
ATTGAGTAAAAAAGTATTAAAAAAACATCATTATTCATTTCCAAAAAGGTTATTCTGAAAAAAAATCATACATTTGTGAGTGAATTAACAGTTATATCATTTAAAATTAACAGATGAAAATAAAATTTTTGGGAGCTGCACGTGAAGTGACCGGCAGCAAAGTACTGATAACCACCGACGAAGGCAAAAAAATTCTAATCGACTGCGGCATGTTCCAGGGAAAAGGACTTGAAACTGACGGAATGAACCGAAACATCGGCTTAGAGCCTTCCGAGCTTCACCATATAATCCTTTCGCATGCGCACATCGACCATTCCGGATTGATTCCATATTTTTACAAACTTGGATTCAGAGGTTCAGTAATCTGCACTAACGCCACCCGAAACCTATGCTCCATCATGCTTCCCGATAGCGGGCACATTCAGGAAATGGATGCAAAATGGTTTAATAAAAAGCAGGCCAAAAAGAAACTTCCGTTTATTCAGCCTATTTACACCGTAGAAGATGCCGAGCGGGCTATGAAGTTGTTTATCGGCGTGGATTACGATCGCCGTTTTACTATCAATGATAAAATTAATGTAAAATTCACCAATACCGGGCATATGCTGGGCAGTGCAGTTGTCAATTTGGAAATCACAGAAAATGGAAAAAAAACACGCCTGGCTTATACCGGAGATATCGGACGTCCGTTCAACCGCATTCTTAAACCGCCAGTACCGTTTCCTCAATGCGATTATCTGATCACAGAATCTACCTACGGAAACCGGATACACGAACCAATGACCGAAGTGGAGCAAGAATTCCACCACATTATCTACGATACGTGCGTGGTTCGGAAAGGTAAGCTGATTATTCCATCTTTTGCCATCGGGCGGACGCAGGAAATCGTGTATGTGCTGAATAAATTCTTCAACGACGGCACGCTTCCGAATATTGACATATATGTGGACAGCCCGCTGGCTGTGAATGCTACCGATATTTTCCGCATGCACCTGGACAACCTCAACGACGATGTCCACAACGAAATTATTTCCGCGCGTGATTCCGACCCATTCGGTTTTAACCGCCTCCACTACGTAAAAAAAGCGGATGATTCCAAAGCTCTCAACAGCGATCCTCGTCCTTGCATCATCATCTCTGCATCGGGCATGGCCGAAGCCGGACGCATCAAGCACCACATTGCCAATAACATCGACAATCCGCAAAACACGATATTGGTGGTTGGATACTGCTCACCAACATCACTTGGAGCCCGCATTCAGGAACCGGGCAGAAAGGAAATCTCTATTTTTGGTGAAATGCATCCGGTCAACGCGAAAATCATGCGCATTGAAGCATTCTCCGGACATGGCGACTACAAAGAGATGAAAGATTTCATCAACTGTCAGGACAAATCGGCTGTCCGCCAAACTTTTCTGGTTCACGGTGAATATGAAGTTCAGGAGTTTTACAGCAATATTTTGGCTGAAGACGGATTCAGAAAGGTTGAAATTCCGGCATTTGGCGAAGAATTTGAAGTATAAAACTCACTTTTCCCCCATTGAAAGGCTATATAAAAATCGGATAATAATTATCTTGAAATAACAAAGTTACACATGAAAAAATTAGTGACATTCTCACTATTGTTAGTTTCTGCGATTGCTTTTGCACAATGTGGAAATTATAAAATGATAGTGGGCACTTACACCCAGGGCACTCCAAGTGAGGGAATTTACGCTCTCGAATTCAATAAAAAGGGAGCTTTGGTTTCAAAAAAACTGCTCATCGAAAGCATCAATCCGAGTTTCCTATCCTTTTCTCCCGATGGAAAATTTGTGTATGCCGTCAATGAAACCGGACAGGAAAGTACCGTCAGTGCATTTTCATTTGATAAAAAAACAGAAACGATGAAGTTACTCAACAAATCAAATGTGTTAAAAGGCCCTTGTCATGTGTATTCGACTCAAAACCATGTTTTTACAGCCAACTACTCATCCGGTTCGGTTTCCATCATGAGCAGAAAACAGGATGGCGCGCTGACCGATACGCTTTACAACATCGTCCATCCAAGATATTTGTTCGGCGGTGGCAGAAAAGGTCCGAGCAATGCTCACCAAATAGTCCCTTCGCCAAACGGAAGGCTTATCCTCGTGACAAATCTTGGTACAGACGGCGTTTTCACCTATCGCTATCATCCGGCCGGCAACAAGGAAGTCCTTGAATTAGTATCAGAAACAAAAGCGACGAAAGGCAGTGGTCCGCGCCACATGACATTCAGCAAAGACGGCCGTTTTCTATACCTGGTGCAGGAATTAAATGCCGGCTTAACGGTTTTTTCGGCGGATTCGGAAGGAAATCTGACCAAATTACAGGAGACAACCCTGGTAACAGACAAAACCAAACAAAGCAGTGCAGCCGACATTCATCTTTCACCCGACGGGAAATTTCTTTATGCCACGAACCGCGGTGAAGCAAACACCATCACTTGTTTCAAAGTGAACAGCAACGGGACTTTGGAGAATGTAGAACAATATCCAACCTATGGTAATGCACCGCGTAATTTTTCGATTTCTCCCGATGGTAAATTTGTATTTGTGGGCAATCAAAAAACAAACAACATCACTGTTTTCAGCAGAAACAAACGCGATGGCAAGCTGACATTAGTAAGCAGTGACATTGAATTGGGCGCACCGGTTTGCCTGCTGTTTTATTAAAAAAAAATTTATGGAAAATAAAAAATTCTTCAAATTAGTATTCATCATAGCTGCCAGTATTTTAGGTGTCACCGGATTGTTGGTTTTCCTATTATACTGGTTTGTTGGAAGATAGCAATTAGTTTTGAGTTTTGAGTTTTGAGTTTTAATTTTGAGTTTAAGCTTCAATTTTCTAA
>CAZIRA010000172.1:0-1712 GCA_964541615.1 uncultured Paludibacter sp. | reverse complement strand
ACTTCTAATTTCTGACTTCTACCTTTAATTTATGTACAGAAAAACAAATTATCCGGCAATATTTCTGCTTATTGTGGCAATTGTTTTGGCATTTTTTTTATTCAAAAAGTCAAATAAACAGCCTCGATACGACAGTTCGGCCATCATGGAAAAAATAGCTTATGTAAAGGAACTTTCGCTGGTAAAATATAATTACAGCGGAGTAATCAGTTACAGCGACTACATGAAATTCATGAATTTGCAGGTGCCTTTGACAGAAAAAAAGTTCATGATCAGATACAGCGGATACGTGAAAGCCGGCATCGATGTGAGCCAGGCATCCGTATTTGTTTCCGGGAAAAACGTAAAAGTCATCCTGCCGAAACCAACGATTCAAGAAACGGTCATTGACGAGAAGACGATTCAGGTTTTTGATGAAAGCATGAATATTTTCAATCCGACAAAAGTAGCCGATTACCAAAAAGCCATTGTTGGAGAAAAAAATAAAATTATGCAGGACGCACTCGGAAAAGGAATTTTGACTGAATCATCCGATCAAGCGCACAAGTTTATCACATCACTTTTGGATGAACTCGGTTTTGAAAAAGTTGAAATCAGTGAGGCTGAAACCCTGAGAGTGCCAACTGGAGTAGAGAAATAAGCCACCTTAAGTGCATACTTACATCGGTCATCAAACATCAGACAACTATCAATAATACACAAAATACTATGTATCAAAATTTTCAGGATTATTTACAAGGCGAACTTCAAAACATTGAAGAAGCCGGTTTGTACAAAAACGAACGTGTAATCATTTCTCCACAAGGCGCTGCTATCCGGGTTTCTGACGGAAAAGAGGTGCTGAACTTCTGTGCAAATAATTATCTCGGACTTTCCAACAGCCCGAAACTTCGTGAAGCTGCTAAATCGGCTATTGATTCGCACGGTTATGGAATGTCGTCAGTACGGTTTATCTGCGGCACTCAGGATCTTCACAAACAGTTAGAAGCATCCATTTCAAAATTTTTCGGGACAGAAGATGCCATTCTGTATGCAGCTTGTTTTGATGCAAACGGAGGACTTTTCGAACCGCTTTTGACTGCCGAAGATGCTATCATTTCCGATGCGCTCAATCACGCTTCCATCATTGACGGAGTACGACTTTGCAAAGCACAGAGATACCGCTACGCCAATGCAGACACGGCTGATCTGGAAGAACAACTGATCAAAGCGCAGGCACAGCGTTTCCGACTGATTGTGACCGACGGGGTTTTCTCCATGGACGGCAACGTGGCTCCATTGGACAAAATATACGAACTTGCCAATAAATACAACGCGATGGTGATGGTTGACGAAAGCCACTCAGCAGGTGTGGTTGGTAAAACCGGACGCGGTGTGACCGAACTTTTCGACCTGAAAGGTAAAGTAGAAATCATCACAGGTACGCTGGGAAAAGCTTTCGGTGGGGCTATCGGCGGATTTACGACCGGCAAAAAGGAGATCATCGATATGCTCCGCCAACGCTCACGACCGTATCTTTTCTCCAATTCCATTCCTCCGATGGTGGCAGCCGCCGGAATCAAAATGTTTGACATGATGGACGAAACCAACGAACTGCAAGATAAACTCCACACAAATACCGAATATTTCGTCGGAAAAATGAAAGCAGCCGGATTTGACATCAAACCTACCGAATCGGCCATCTGTGCGGTGATGCTTTACGACGCAAAACT
>CAZIRA010000171.1:0-4699 GCA_964541615.1 uncultured Paludibacter sp. | reverse complement strand
ATATTTGAAAGTTTAAGTGAAACAATATATGTTATACAGCATAGTATTGAGGAGAAACAATAAAATATTTTGTTAAATTTTAGTTATTGAAACAAAAAAATAATTATTAGCATAAAAAAAACCGGAGCAATCCGGTTTTTTTTTATTTTTATTAAAGTTGTTAGATATTACTATCATCCTCGTAATAGTGAGTGTATTGATTCTTGTCTTTCTTTTTCCTTCCATAACCGTAACCATAACCATATCCGTAGCCATAATTGCTGATGTAGCGATTGTAGGAAGAGCCTGAAGCGTTAACATCATTTAATATCACATAGAAATGTTTCAAATTATCAGCTTTGATTTGTTCACTAAGTTTTCTGAAGAAAGATTTGTTGGTTTTCTGACTTCTAACGATGAAGAGATTCGCATCCATCATCGGAGCTAGGGAATATGAGTCAGCCACAAGCCCAATTGGTGAAGTGTCAACTATGATAAATTCGTATGTTTCACGCAATTTCAGGAACATATCTCTCAGCTTTTCCGAACGGATAAGTTCGCCTGGATTTGGAGGAACGGTTCCAGCTAACAGAATATCATAGTTAATGCCTTCTTTCTGGAGGATTATCTCTTCGAGTGGTTTTTCGCCTATCAGGAAATCAGTCACACCTAAAGTTTCGGTTATGCCTAATCTATCGTTGATGCTTGGCTTACGGATGTCCATATCGACCAGGATTGTTTTCATTCCGGTCAGGGCGTAAACGGATGCCAGGTTGGTACTGAAATAAGTTTTCCCATCACCAGACTCAGCAGAAGTGGTCAATATGGCAATATTTTTCTTGCGTTGAACAATAAATTCTATCCTTGTTCTGATTACCCGGAACATCTCTGTAAATGAAGAACGTGGATTTTTGGCAGCCAATACAGGATCTGAACTGTTGGTATGCTTGATTGTTCCAATCATTGGGAACGAACTGTTTTTCTCAACATCTTTTGCATCACGGATCGTATTGTTCATCAATTCCTTACTCACCACAAACAGTGCCGGGATCAGCAATCCGATCAGGAGATACATCATAGTCGTTTTTGACTTGGTATCACCATTAGTTAATGCAGTTACCCTTGCTCTATCCAGGATATTATTGTCGGGACTGTTGGATGCTTTTTGAATAGCAGCTTCAGCACGTTTTTGCAGAAAGAAAGTATAATAATTGTCATCAACCCTGTATTTTCGCTCAATACCTATCAATTGCATTTCTTTGCCAGGCAGTCTGCTGATATCTTGCTGAACATTGGAAAGCCTTGAAGTCAAGTCGCTCTGCTCAATATCCATGGATACTCGCATATTCTTAATCACCTCATTTACAGACGTTCTGAGGCTTTCAATTTCACGTTCGTACTTGCCATAAAGAGGATTTCTTTCACTTGTTTCGTTCTTTTTGGCAATTACATCATTGAACTGCTGAATGAGCGACATAAGCATCGGTTCATTCAATCCAAGGCTGGATGGTGCTACGATTGCACCAGCATCAATGTTGGTCTTTAAGTAATTTGTCAGATAGGTCAGATAGGATTCGCGCAATTTCAGCTGAGATTGTTTTTCATCGTACTGAGTAGCTTTTCCAAGTATTTCCGATGAATGGCTCGGTAAGTCTACTATCTGATTACTGCGTCTAAATTCAGTCATTGCTCCTTCCGAAACAGCCAGAGATTGCTGTACTAAATTAAGCTGTTCGTCGATAAAGTTTATGGTTTTAGAAGCTGCATCATTCTTTCTTTCTAAGTTTTCTGTACGAAACACATCGAACAGTTTATTAATAAAATCTATGTCGCGGTTAGGAGTTTCACTTTCCAGCGATACATTCAATACAGATGAACCTTCCACAGCGTATCCGGGTTTCAACCTCGACATAAAGTCATTGATCAACGAGGCTTTATCCCGAAAACGGATGTAAACATCTCTGTTTTCTGTGATAATTGTTGCAGGATTAATTATCATGAAAAACAAATTGTGCTGAATTGGTATTCCGAGACGACCTTTCACTTTCAGGTTTTTATCCACGTTACCTTCTTCATCTGTTATTACATAAGAGCCGTCTTTCTTTAGGCTTACTTTGAATAGTGCTCCGTATGCATTCGGATGAATATAATCTGCTGTAATTACGATTGGAGTATTTTCATACAAATTCCGGGTTTTGAAGCGTCCAATCGAAAAATAATCGGTATTCAGAAATGGAATACTGTCCACTACCCTGCTTACAAGGTCGTATGAAGTAAGCATCACCACTTGGTTATCGATATTTCTGTAACCAGACTGAAGACCGAATCCCTGCATGAAAACATTATTTCCGGCACTGCGGCTCTCCTCTATTATAATTGAACCACTGGTTCGGTATCTTTCCACCCAGCTTCTATTCTTCAAATAAGCCAGTCCGTATGCTAATCCGGCAAAAAGAATAAAGAGATACCAATAGTGTAAAAACAACATCAACCAATCTTTGATATTAAAACCAGATTGTTCGTCTTCGTTGAATTGTGACTGTAATTGTGTATTCTGTTGTTGATTGTATTTATTAACTTCTTCCATATTTAATATTGATCAGAAAATTTGTGTTATTCTTGGTTTAATTTAGTAAAATAAAAAACAGTTGTAAACAATGAGATAGAAGACGTAATCAATCCTAAAAAAGTTGAGTAATTGCTTGTTTTATAGAAACTGGCTGATTCACGCTGCACATAGATAATATCGTTGGGATAGACGTAGTAATATTTTGAATCAATTACTGATTTCGGACGGATATCAAACTCGAGAATTTCAGGCTTTCCATTCCGCTCACGCAAAATTTTAACGTGTTTTCTGTCTCCGCTGAGAGCAATTTCGCCTGATTGAGCCAACGCCTGGTAGATAGTCATCCGGTCTTTGTAGATAGGAAAAACTCCGTTACCTGCTTCACCAATGATTGTAAATGATTTATTGGCTAATGCAAGTTTTACTTCTGCATCCACCACCAGCTGTCTGTATCTTTCCTGCACTACGTCTGCCGCCTGCATGACGGTCAATCCTTCAAGTTTAATAGAATTCACGAAAGGCAGGTCGACTGTACCATCTGGAAAAATTCTATAAGTCACTGACTGTTGCTGAGATGATGCACCGACATCAATCAGCTTCACGAAATCCTCATCGGTGCTCATCACCCTGAAATAAAGCTCATCATTCACAAGAAGCGTATAATTATCATACGATTCTGCTTCATATTTTGGCAGTGATCTTGCTTCCTGAAGCAAACTTTTGTCTTTCTGTGTATAGCACGAATTCAATAAAATCAGGCTAACAGAAAGTATTACAAAATGGTATATTTTATTATCAGATAATCTCATAATCATACTTTTTTAGGAATTAACTTTATTCTACAGGAGTTTCTGCCGGAGTAATTTCTTTCTGAGCAATCATTGCCAGATTATAAATCAAAACTCCGAATGAAATAGTTGAAAAAGTAGTGGAAAGTGCCGTTCCGAAATTAGTTACGGAGAAAAACTGGCTTTTTACATCCTGAATGTAAATTACATCGTTAGGTTGAATATAATAGTACTCAGAATTGATAATTTCTTTGCTTCGAATATCAAAAACACTCACATTAGTACCAGAAGGAGATTCACGAAGAATTTTTATTGAACTGCGATCACCAAATGTATTGATATCTCCGGCAAGTGCAAGTGCCTGGAAAATGTTCATTTTTTCTCTCATGATGGGATACCGTCCATTCGTGCCGCTTCCAATAATGCTGAAATACCGTCCAACGACCCTCACATCCACAGCACACTCGTCAACCATGACAGATCGGATGGATGATTCAATTTTTTGTTTTGCCTGTCGGATAGAAAGTCCTTTGACATTTAAATATCCAACAATAGGCAACTTAATGGTTCCGTCTTCCCTAATCTGATAGGTGTAAAGATCAGAATAATCTGTACTTCCCATCATCATGCTCATGTTTTGGTTAGAGCCATTATAAATTGAATTGATTTTTTGATCCGGGGAATAAACGCGGATAAAAAGCTTATCTGTAGGCATCAGCGTGTATTCTTCATAACCCACCTCATCATTGTAAGAAGGAATTTTCATTGATGAATTCTGGAGGTAATTTACCTTACGGGCAGTAATACAAGAGCTTAACAAACAAACAGATAATAACACCAAAACAAATTTCAGGTGCTTGAGTTTAAAAATTTCTTTATACATCATAACATGTATTTGACTGATTTTTTACAAAGATATTCAAAATGATTAAATAACGGTTATTTTATGTGAAAATTTCGTTTTTTTTCTGCAATTGAGAGTATCGCGAAATTTTAAGCTGTTTAGATTTTATTTGTTATTTTTTTAATTATTGTTGTCCGCTAAAACCTTAATTTCGCCCTTACAGGGCTTAGTAATTTACCAAGAACTTTATTTCTACCAAAATTACGGCACTATGTGCCTTCGCAAAGCCTCGTAGAGGCGAGATTATGGTAGTATAAGTTCCACCCTGAATAGCAAGCCCCGTAGGGGCGAAACCATTTTATCTTATTGATTATTTGCCATTTGTGCATTTTCACTAATTTTATATCGGACAACAATATTTTTTAATAAACAATCGAAAGACAAAAATGCTCATTTTTTTTAAAAAATATTTTCAAAAATATTAGGTTGTATTAATTGGAAATTAATTTAACGTGAGTT
>CAZIRA010000170.1:0-4701 GCA_964541615.1 uncultured Paludibacter sp. | reverse complement strand
GAAAAATATATTTTGTTGAAAATATTAATCATTTTCATGCGTTAATAATTTGTTTTTTAGTTGTCGCATGGAACTCGCATGCTAATTTTCATCTGAATTGGCGAATGCTTGCGTTAATGCTCGTTTCATGCAATGTAATGAGATGTGATTAAAAGTAGCATATAAACAAAAAACCGATTCTCTTCTCAGAAAATCGGTTTCTTACTCTTATTCCCCTTCGTTTACAGAGCGTAGTCGAAGTGCAGGGGCCATGGATTTATTTTTTGTAGCCATACACTGCCAGATCGCCCAATTCTTCTTCGATGCGGAGAAGTTGATTGTATTTAGCCATACGGTCAGAGCGGCTTGCAGAACCGGTTTTAATTTGACCGGAGTTCGTTGCTACGGCAATGTCGGCGATTGTAGCATCTTCGGTTTCGCCGGAGCGGTGAGATGTTACTGAAGTGTAACCTGCACGGTGAGCCATTTCGATAGCATCCAGCGTTTCAGTCAAAGAACCAATTTGGTTAACTTTGATAAGGATTGAGTTAGCACAACCGGTGTCGATACCTTTTTTCAAAAAATCAACGTTAGTTACGAACAAGTCGTCACCAACCAACTGGCATTTGCTGCCGATTTTGTCGGTAAGAATTTTCCAGCCTTCCCAGTCGTTTTCGCCCATACCATCTTCGATAGAATCGATTGGATAGCTGGTGATAAGTTCTTCCAGGTAAGCAGCTTGCTCAGCAGAGTTGCGTTTTTTACCGTTAGGACCTTCAAATTTGCTGTAGTCGTAAATTCCGTCTTTGAAGAATTCAGAAGCAGCACAGTCAAGACCGATTGTAACGTCTTTTCCAGGTTCGTATCCGGCATTGCGGATAGCAGTAAGGATTGATTCAAGAGCTTCTTCAGTACCGCCGGCAAGGTTTGGAGCAAAACCACCTTCGTCACCTACAGCAGTGCTGAGACCTTTGTCATGCAATACTTTTTTCAAAGCATGGAAAACTTCTGTACCCATGCGGAGACCTTCGCGGAAAGATGTGGCGCCGATTGGGCGAACCATAAATTCCTGGAAAGCGATAGGAGCATCAGAGTGAGAACCACCGTTGATGATGTTCATCATTGGAACTGGAAGCGTAAATGCATTTGTTCCACCAATGTAGCGGTACAAAGGAAGATCCAGATAGTTAGCTGCTGCTTTTGCAACTGCCATAGAAACACCCAAAATAGCATTGGCACCCAAATTAGATTTGGTTTTTGTGCCGTCCATTGCAATCATCTTTTTGTCGATAAAGCGTTGATCGATAGCGCTGATACCTTCCAAAGCAGGAGCAATTACTTTATTTACGTTGTCCACAGCTTTCAATACACCTTTTCCAAGGTAGCGTTTTTTGTCGCCGTCACGTAGTTCCAATGCTTCGTTTTCGCCGGTTGATGCTCCGGATGGAACTGCTGCGCGTCCAAAAGCACCTGATTCCAACGTTACGTCCACTTCAATTGTAGGATTTCCGCGAGAGTCCAACACTTCGCGAGCTACGATTTTTTCAATTCTACTCATAATGTTTTTTGATTAAAATAAATTGTATATATAGTAAATTTTTTCCTTTTCGAATTCGAGTGCAAAGGTACAAAATTTTAGTGAAATTGTTAATTGATTCCAGTTAAATTCGTTTTAATATTAATGAGAAAAATTGAATCTGAAACCTGTCAGATAACCAATACTTTCTCCAATTTCAAAATTTTTCCGTCCCATGCAGGAATATGAACTTTGTATTTGTTTTCCGAAGAAAGTTTTTGAATTGGGAATACAGCATTCTCATTCAGCAGATTTTTGGAGTTGTAATATTCTCCCTCTTTTATTTTTAAAAATTGAAATGCTTCGGCAGGAATAGCAAGTTCGATTTCAGCTGGTTTGTCCTGAAAATTGACGATGCAAAGCAGCAGATCATTTTCATGCTTGCGGAAATAGGCAAATTGTTCGTGCGAATTAAATCGCGGATTACCAAAATTAGCAAACACTAAATCGTACATAATTCCTTCGCTAATTGCTTTTTCACGCATGGAGACATTGAGCAGAGTTTCATAGAATTTCCGTAATTCCTTCTGTTCGTCATTCAGTTTTTCTCCGTCAAATTCACCGTTATTGGCCCAGGCTTGGAAAGAAGCAATTCCCCAATAATCGAAGATTGAGGTTTTGCCGTCCACACCGCTGAATCCTTCCATATCCATGCCCAACTCACCCAGTTCCTGTCCCATGTAAACCATAAATGGAGCATGAGTCAGCGTGGCTGAAATAATTACGGCAGGCTTGGCATATATGCCGCTTCCTGCAAAGAATCCTGACGCAATACGCTGTTCATCGTGGTTTTCCATGAAGTGGAGCATTCGGTCGGAGATACCATTGAGGCTCTGCCAGGCGTTTGTAATGTCTCGTGCCGGCACATTGCGTGTAACGATGCCTCTGAGTAGATCGTACATCCCGACTTTATCATAGAGGTAGTCAAATTTTCCGTTGCAGATGTAGTTTCGGTATTCTGCCGGATTGTACACTTCGGCTATAAATATTATCTCAGAGTTTAATTTTTTAATTTGAGGAATTACCCATCCCCAAAATTCCACCGGTACCATTTCGGCCATATCACAGCGGAATCCGTCCACTTTTTTCTCAGTCCAGTATGTGAGAATGTCAAGCATTTTGTACCACGTGTCAGGTATCGGATCAAACTGTTTCTGGTGCCCTTCCACGTAGTTGACGCCATAATTTAGCTTTACGGTTTCATACCAGTCAAACTCGGTAGGGTAGGCTGTAAACTGGTCGTTTCCCGTGGCTTTGGCTGGATATTCATCGTAACCTTCTGTGTTGAACATCGGACGGAGCTGTTCGTTGGGCATATAATAGTAGTTGTTCAGTGGAGAAAATGCCCAATTACTATTGTCTGTTTCTCCAATGTCACGAACTCCTTTTGGTTTTGCATCTGAATGATATTGACGGGCTGTATGGTTCGGTACGAAGTCAATAATTGCTTTTAGTCCGGCTTGATGCGTCCGCTCTACCATAGCTTCAAATTCAGCCATGCGGTTTGTAACCACATCGGCCAGATCCGGATCTACGTCGTAGTAATCCTTGATTGCATAGGGTGAACCGGCGTTGCCTTTTACAATTCCATCGTGATCTTTCAGTATTCCGTAAGCTGTGTAATCGGTTTTTGTGGCATGCTCAAGTATGCCGGTGTACCAAATGTGGGTGGCTCCAAAATCTTTGATGGCTTGAAGGGCTTTCGGAGTGAAACTGCTGAATTTCCCACATCCGTTTTCATCTTTCGTCCCATTGTATTTTCGGGTTGTATTGAAGTTGCCGAATAGTCTCGGAAGAACTTGATAAATTATGAATTTAGCCATGAATTATTTGTAGTGTAATCTGTTTTCGGGTAACTCAATGCTGATAGTTTCAAATTCGAGGGGCACATCTGCCTGCTTGATGCGGGAAGATGATGCAGTGCTTTTTCTGGACGAGATGACTACGTCATCCACATAGAGAGTTTCGTTGGCTGGCGCAATGAAACCGTAAGAAAAACCCTGTTGGGTATTCTCAATTTCAGTTGAATAAGCAAATTTTCCGTTGATAAAGTAGTAAATCATACCTTTTTGCTTGACGATTTTCAGGTTGTTTTTTTTCGAAGTAAAAATGTTGCTGTCGCTCAGTTTGGTGTAATAGGAGAACCATCCGCTGTTTCCGAAGTATTTCTCCTTATTGTTATTGATCAAAATAAAATCAAAAGATTCGGAGAAAGTGCCGTTTTGAGTGGTTCCAAAGGCAAGGCCAAATTTTGTAACAAGATTTACGGATGGCAGAGTCAAGCTTGCTTCAAAAACAAAATCGGACTGCACATCAACACCGTACACATTGACCACAACGAACATATTGCTCGAAGTGTTGGACTTAAAAACAAGTTGTCCGTTTTCAATATACGTACTGCTTCTGGGATTTTCTTTCAGAATCCATTTGGAAGATGCGTAGCTGTCAAATTGTTCAGTATAAACGGGCGCGAAACCCGAAGTGTCAAATGAATTGGGAAGCGAGGTAAATTCCGGTGGCGGAGTGCTTTGATTGAAAAGTTCATCGAGGTAGTAGTCTCTGCGGACTCCGCGATAGTTGATATTCCAGGATTTGCCTTCAATAGAATCGCCGCCACACATCATCGATTTCCATTCACCATTCTTAAGTAGTGAGTTGTGGTGTTTTCTGTTCAGAATACCGTGTCCGATTTCGTGAAAAAGCAGTTCTTCTCTCATCAAATCAGCTCCCACGTTATCGTTGATACGGTTCCAGTATTCTTCGTCAATTTCAATCCGAATCGGTTTTTCAAAATGGCATAGTCCGGCCACATTGTCCTTTAGATCGGCAAATTCGACAATCAATCCCTGGTTTTTTAAATCGAAATTTCTTCCACGCAGAGCAGCTTCTTTTTCAAATCGATCTACATATACTCCAACTTCCTCCGGCACGCGGTATTCATTTCTATCGGTGCAGGAAAAAAATGTGAAACAAATAAATGCAAAGCTGCTATGTAAGATAATTTTTTTCAAAAAGTAGTTTGGGCTTCGGAAGATTATTTATTTGAAACAGCCACGCCAATTTACTTTTGACACACAAAGTAATGATTGTATGGCGTATTCTCCCGATAAATCGGGACAAGCTATGTGACCTTAATGTAAATAAAA
>CAZIRA010000169.1:3645-4754 GCA_964541615.1 uncultured Paludibacter sp. | reverse complement strand
GGAAGTAAATTGAGGGTAAAGCCTCCCAAATCCCCCGAAGGGGGACTTAAAGAGACTGTTGTCCCTAAAGCATAAACTCACCCAACATCGAGAATCCAAACCTGAAACTCAGAACTTGAAACTTTTAAATAATGGCAGAACAAATTATATTTTACATTTTAGCACTCGTAATAGCTGTGTTTTCAGTACTGGCTGTTACCAGCAAGCGTGTGATCCGCTCAGCTACATTTTTACTGCTCGTGCTTTTGGCGACCGCCGGATTATTTCTGATGCTGAATTATCATTATCTCTTTGCAGTGCAGGTTACTGTGTATGCAGGGGGTATCATGGTGCTGTTTATCATGGCCATCTTCCTTACGCACAAGCCGGGCGATGAATTTATTACTAAAATGAGCTGGAAAGTGCGTTCATCAGCTATACTTGCAATTGCAGGACTTCTGCTTTGCGGATACATCATAGTTGAGAACGTAACACGTGTTTACAACTACATGAAAAGCAGTGAAATGAAAATGCAGGAAATCGGTACTGCCATGATGGGCACCGAAAAACATCAGTACTTACTGCCGTTTGAAGTAATCAGTTTGCTTCTGCTGGCCTGTATTATTGGTGCTATTTTGATTGCGAGGAAAGAACAAAGCCCCCTAAATCCCCCAAAGGGGGACTTAGATTAAGTGCATATTTCGGCACTTTTCAAAATTAACACTTTCTTTACACTAGTTACTAAAAAACCAATTCGCGTAACCTGCCCGCCTTTGGTGGGTTCGTTTTAATTCGTAAAATTCGTATCCAATGGGAGAACTACTAATCAATACAACCGGAACTCACGTTCCCATGCTGCCTTACTTGTTGGTCAGCCTGATCATGTTTTTTGCAGGCATTTACGGTTTTTTCACCCGTAAAAATCTGATTTTAATGCTAATTTCCGTAGAATTGATTCTGAACGCGGTGGACGTAAACTTTGCCGTTTTCAACCGATATCTTTTCCCCGGGCAAATGGAAGGTCTTTTCTTTGCGTTGTTCGTGATAGCCATTGCAGCCTGCGAAACAGCCGTTGCCATTGCCATTATCATCAATGTGTACCGGAAATTCGGAAACACAGAAGTGGATAA
>CAZIRA010000169.1:0-3545 GCA_964541615.1 uncultured Paludibacter sp. | reverse complement strand
ATTTTAATTCTACTACTTCCTTTACTGTCTTTTCTGGCAGTTGGTCTTTTGGGAACAAAGCTGAAACCTTGTACCGCCGGACTGGTTGGAACTATTTCATTGGGACTGGTAGCTGTACTGTCCTATTTCACGGCTTTCCAATACTTTGCCGGTCATAACATCAACGGAGTTTGGGAAACAATCATTCCTTACAATTTCACCTGGCTCAATGTAGGTGCTAATCTGCATATCGACCTTGGAATCCTGATTGACCCGATTTCAGTGATGATGCTGGTGGTGATTTCTACTGTTTCGTTGATGGTGCATATTTACAGTATGGGCTACATGAAAGGCGAAAAAGGATTCCAACGCTACTTTGCATTCCTTTCTTTGTTTTCATTCTCCATGCTCGGACTGGTACTGGCTACCAACATTTTCCAAATGTATATTTTCTGGGAATTAGTGGGAGTATCCTCCTACCTGCTCATCGGATTTTATTACACAAAACCATCTGCGGTTCTGGCTTCCAAAAAAGCATTTATCGTTACCCGTTTTGCCGACTTCTTCTTCCTGATTGGAATTCTGATACTCTCCTACTTCACTCAGACCTTTGATTTTGGAGAATTGATGAGTGGCGAAACAAGTACATTCAGCTCTGCAATCGGTTCAACCTTCATGGGTGCAAGTGCGTTGGTTTGGGCAATGGCGCTGATTTTCATCGGTGGCGCCGGTAAATCGGCTATGTTCCCGTTGCACGTGTGGCTTCCCGATGCCATGGAAGGCCCGACACCTGTTTCGGCCCTTATCCATGCTGCCACAATGGTGGTTGCCGGAGTTTATCTGGTTGCACGACTTTTTCCGATTTACATCGGATTCACTCCCGAAGTTCTTCATGGAATAGGCTATGTGGGAGCATTCACGGCTATGTTTGCCGCTGTAATAGCTATTACTCAAACCGATATTAAGCGTGTACTTGCATTCTCCACCATTTCACAAATCGGTTTTATGATGACAGCTCTCGGTGTAAGTACAAGTATGGAACTTAACCACCACGAACACGGAGCTTTGGGATATATGTCATCCATGTTTCACCTTTTCACACACGCCATGTTCAAAGCGTTGCTTTTCCTGGGTGCCGGTTCTATTATCCACGCCGTACACAGCAACGATATGAAAGATATGGGCGGACTACGGAAATACATGCCGATTACACACGCCACTTTTCTTATAGCTTGTCTGGCTATTGCCGGTATTCCTCCTTTCTCCGGTTTTGTGAGCAAGGACGAAATCATGACTGCCGCATACAGTTTCAGCACCGGTATGGGTGTTTGGATGACTATCACAGCAGGTATTACCGCATTTTATATGTTCCGCCTCTATTACAATATTTTCTGGGGAAAAGAGTATGTGGCTCATGGAGGTCATAAACCACACGAAAGCCCTCGTTCAATGACTTATCCGCTGATGTTCCTGGCGCTGTTGACCATTGTGGGCGGATTTATTCCTTTCGGAAAATTTGTAACAGCCGACCGTACAGCTTACAACATTCATCTGGATTGGAAAATTGCCGTAATCAGTGTCGTAGTAGCTCTAATTGCTATCGGAATAGCGACCATGCTTTATATGAAAGAGAGCAAACGTCCGGCAGCATTGGCGAACAAAATACGCGGATTGTACAATGCTTCTTACAATAAATTCTACATTGATGAAGTATACATGTTTATTACCAAAAAGATTATTTTCAACAGCATTTCACGTCCGTTTGCGTGGTTTGACCGCCATATAGTGGATGGCGCTATGAACGGAATGGCCTGGGTAACGGGATGGACATCAGAAAAAACCAAACGTTTCCAATCCGGAAGCTTACAGTGGTACGCCTGGGTATTCCTGGCAGGTATTCTTTTGATAACTGCTTTGGCGGTGTTGGCTTAGCTCCCTAACCCCCTAAAGGGGGAATAAGAGTGCGTAATTCAACATTAATAAAACTATCTAGTTTTATAAAAAAAAAAATCTATTCTAAAAAGTTAAGAGTTTAATTGTTTCACAAAATAAAATAACCCCGCCAAAATTCCCCCTTTAGGGGTTAGGGGGCAAAAATTATGAACTTCCTTTTAATTTTCGTACTGATACCTGTTCTGATGACTCTTACGCTGTTCTTAGCTAAGAATCGGAAGCAGATTCTGACCATTATGGTTACCGGAAGCGTGGCTCTGGTGGCTGCATCGGCTTATATTACAGTTGCTTATCTGGCTCAACGCAATGCCGGCGCTACTGATCCGATGCTTTTCACATCAAGCTGGATGTGGTATAAACCGCTTAATATCGGCTTTTCGCTGGGTGTTGACGGAGTTTCGGTAGCCATGCTGTGCTTGTCGGCCGTTATCGTCATCACCGGTACTTTCACTTCGTGGAAGATAGAGCCGTTGACCAAAGAGTTTTTCTTGTGGTTCTCGCTCCTGTCAACCGGTGTGTTCGGTTTCTTTATTTCCACCGACCTATTCACCATGTTTATGTTCTACGAAGTGGCACTTATCCCAATGTACCTGTTGATAGGAATTTGGGGAAGCGGTAAAAAAGAATATTCAGCCATGAAGCTTACGCTGATGCTGATGGGAGCTTCTGCATTCCTGTTGGTGGGAATTCTCGGAATCTATTTTACCTCCGGAGCTACGAGCATGAATATTCTGGATATTGTTAACGTTCATATTCCTATTGAACAACAATACCTTTTCTTTACGCTGACATTCTTCGGATTCGGTGTGTTGGGAGCACTTTTCCCCTTCCACACCTGGTCTCCTGACGGTCACGCTTCGGCTCCTACTGCCGTTTCGATGCTTCACGCAGGTGTTTTGATGAAACTGGGTGGCTACGGCTGTTTCCGAGTTTCCATTTACCTGATGCCTGAAGCTGCTAAAGTATTGGCTCCGATATTTCTGGTTCTTACCGCCATCGGCGTTGTGTATGGAGCATTGGCTGCCATCCACCAACGCGATTTGAAATACATCAATGCTTATTCATCCGTGAGCCACTGTAACCTGGTATTGTTTGCCATTTTAATGCTTACACAGACTGCAATGACAGGCGCCGTTCTACAAATGCTCTCACACGGTTTGATGACGGCGTTGTTCTTTGCTTTGATTGGTATGATTTACGGTCGTACGCATACCCGTATGATTACCGAAATGGGTGGATTGATGAAAGTGATTCCATTTCTTGGAGTAGCTTTTGTTATCGGCGGGTTGGCATCACTTGGACTTCCGGGATTGAGCGGATTTGCTGCTGAAATGACCATTTTCTTCGGTTCGTTTGAAAATCCTGATTTGTTCCGCCGTATTTTGACTATTGCAGCCATTAGTTCCATTGTGGCAACGGCAGTATATATCCTGCGAATGGTTGGAAAATTCCTTTATGGACCCATGCAGGATCCTGAACATGAAAAAATTACAGACAGCGTTTGGTTTGAAAGAGTGGCAGTAATCACTTTGATTGCCGGAATCGTCTATATCGGCTCATTCCCTCTTGGACTGTCGGATATGCTGAATGACAGTTTAGGAAATGTAATGGCG
>CAZIRA010000168.1:0-4804 GCA_964541615.1 uncultured Paludibacter sp. | reverse complement strand
TGCAAAACTACTCAATAAATTCATTTTCTCAAAGGTGAGAAGCTGAAAGCTTTGAGAAGTTTTCAACAAAAAACGGCTCTTTCGTGAACCTCAACACAGGAGATTTGTTTAATTTTTAACGTTCAAACTTCAATTTTAAATGAAAAAATGTATCTTTGTACACTATAAAGGAGAATTACTAACTTAAATAGTTTCTTACAGGTAGATTTACCCGCTTAATTCTCCCTTCAGGGGCGTGCCTGCCTCTGGCAGGGTTAGGGGGCTTTTATATGTTAAAACAACAATTACAGCAAAAACTTCAACAAAAACTTTCACCGGCTCAGATTCAGGTGATCAAGATGCTTGAAATTCCAACTTTGGAGTTGGAAGAGCGCATTCGTCAGGAAATTGAGGAGAATCCCGCTTTGGAGGAAGGAGCTGAGGCGCCCGAGCATCAGTTGGATGAGATTGATAATTCGGAACACGATGATGCAGGCGATTACGATAGCGATATTGACCTTGGTGATTACATGTCAGATGATGATATTCCTGATTATAAGTTAGTTGCAAATAATACTTCCCGCGATGATAAGCACGAAGACATTCCGTTTTCGGCCGGTTTTACCTTTCACGAGCATTTGATTGACCAGGTTGGACTGCTTCATTTGAATGAAAAACAGCGGAAACTGGTTGAATACATCATTGGAAACATCGATGAGGAAGGCTATCTGCGCCGTGATGCAGAATCAATGGTAGATGACATCGTATTTCAGGCAGGCGTGGAAACCAGCGATGAAGAGATGAAATCTCTGATAAAGAAAGTTCAACAGCTTGATCCGGCCGGAGTAGGCGCCGAAAACCTCCAGGACTGCCTTTCGCTCCAATTGCAACGAAAAGAGCTTACCGAAACGGTAAAAGATGCCCGCAGAATTGTGGAGGATTTTTTTGAAGAATTTACCAAAAAACATTACGACAAAATCATCCGTGCGATGAATCTCACCGAAGAGAGCCTGAAAGAAGCCCTCAATGAGATTACAAGGCTGAATCCAAAGCCTGGAAGTGCGTGGGAAGGCAATGTGATGGAGAAGACTTTTTCGGTTATTATTCCCGATTTTATCGTAGAAAATGACGAAGGGACCCTCACTGTTCAGCTGAACAATTCGAATGTGCCGGAACTTAGAATAAACAGTACGTACAACGAGATGTTTGAGGATTATTCCAGCAATAAATCGAATCAGACGCGCGAAATGAAGGATGCCGTGATGTTTGTGAAGCAGAAAATTGATGCCGCGCGCTGGTTTATCGATGCTATCAGACAGCGTCAGCAGACACTCCTCACTACAATGACCGCCATCGTTAATTTTCAGAAAGAATTCTTCATCGAAGGTGACGAGATTTTCCTCAAACCGATGGTGCTGAAAGACATTGCGGACATTACAGGTTATGATATTTCCACGATTTCGCGGGTGAGCAACAGCAAGTATGTGCAGACTGAATTCGGCGTTTTTCCCGTGAAATACTTCTTCTCTGAGTCTATGACCAACGATTCCGGCGAGGAAATTTCTACCCGTGAAATCAAAAAAATAATGCAAGAAGTGATTGATGACGAGGACAAACGTAATCCACTGAACGACGACAAATTGGTGGACGCACTGAAAGAACGCGGATATTTGATAGCACGCCGAACTGCCGCCAAATACCGCGAGCAACTGAATATACCCGTGGCAAGGCTGAGGAAGGAAATTTAGAAACAACTGCCCCGGCCCCTAAATGGGAGCAAGAGGGTGCAATCTGATTAAACTTGTATTATTTTTTCAAAAAACAACAACTATTAGCCAATGTCCATATATACTTTTTTAAATTTCCCTTTCAGGGGGTTAGGGGGCAGATCACTATTCAACCACATTACATGAGAACATTTCTAAAAATAGTATCCTACATTTTTCAACCACTTATAATGCCGACGGTTGGTATGATATTGCTGATGCAGCTGCCTCTTTTCCAATTTCTCGGCCTTTCCTATCGTATTATAGCGGTTGTCGGTACATTGCTTTTTACCGGAATTTTCCCAGCACTGCCCATACTTATGATGATGCGCAGAGGACAGGTGAGGGATTTGTTTATATCACGCCGCGAAGAGAGAACGATGCCTTATCTTTTCTCACTGCTTGCCTATGTTTTCTGGGTGATATTCCTTTGGCGTACGCTCAGCTTTCCCCTAGAATTAGTTGCGGTAGCTATCGGATCGGTCATTTCGGTTATCCTGATGGTTTTCATCAATCTAAAATGGAAAATCAGCGCACACGCAGCCGGAATGGGTGGATTTGTAGGAAGTATTTTTGCAGTATCTTATCTGGTGCAAATCAATCCGCTGGCGCTGATCATCGTTTCCTTGCTGGTTTCGGGATTGGTAGCCATTTCCCGTATTTATCTGAAAGCGCACACACTCTCGCAGGTTATCGGCGGCTTCAGCTTAGGTACAGCCACAGTTTTCTTATCAGCCGTAATTTATAAACTCATATCCAACTAATCATGAATTATCAAATAGCACAAATAGCCGAACGATTGCGCGGTCTGCGCGATGCTTTGGACCTTTCCGTAGAAGAAATTGCTCAAAAATGCAGTGTCTCAGCAGATGATTACACAAAGTGGGAGAGTGGCAGCTCGGATATTCCGATGAGTTTTTTATTTACCGTTGCACAGACTTTCGGAATAGATACCACCGAACTTCTCACCGGTGAAACTGCACGGGCACAGGCATTTTTCGTTACTCGTAAAGGAAAAGGCATCAGTGTTGAGCGCCGGAAAGCGTATAAATACCAGGCTTTGGGATCTGGATTTGTGGGAAATCGTGCCGAAGTTTTTGAAGTGACCGTTGAGCCAAATGATAATCCGATTACGCTGAATTCACATCAGGGACAGGAATTCAATCTGGTGCTTCAAGGCTCCATGCAGCTGCACATTGCAGGAAATGACCTGGTGCTCAATGAAGGCGACAGTATCTATTTTGATGCATCCAAACATCACGGAATGAAAGCGCTGGGTGGAGAAAAAGTGATTTTTCTGGCAGTGATAGTTTAGAATTGGGATTGATGGTGTTGAATCATTCAGTACCAATTTTTTTTCAAAAATTTCTTCAACTACAAAAATCGTAATCAATGATTGAGAAATATTTACAGCAGACAGAATTTTCCAGCCAGGCGGATTTTGAAGAGAATTACAAAGTCGTTATTCCCGAACATTTTAATTTTGCATACGACGTTGTGGATGAATGGGCGAGGGTTTCTCCTGATAAAATCGCATTGAAATGGACTAATGACCAGCATGCGTACAAGCAATTTACATTTGGTGAATTAAAGAAATATTCAGACCAGACAGCATCGTTTTTTCAGTCGCTGGGATTGAAAAAAGGCGATATGGTAATGGCAATTCTTAAACGGCGTGTGGAATTTTGGTTTACTATTATTGCTCTGCATAAGCTTGGAGTCATCATTATTCCGGCTACCCATTTGCTTACAAAAAAAGACCTGATTTACCGAAATAATGCGGCAGACATCAAGGCAATTATTGCCGTAGGCGAAGAACCGATCACCTCTCACATCAACGATTCCATGTCTGAATCACCTACTGTCAAACATCTTATTTCCATTGGTCCCAATGTGCCGGAAGGATGGCACGATTTCCAGCAAGGAATTGAATCGGCTCCGGCATTTATTCCTGTTCCAAACATAAATAAGAATGAGGATATTATGCTGATGAGCTTTACATCGGGAACTACCGGAAATCCGAAAATGGTGACACTGGATTACCTTTATCCGCTGGCGCACATCACAACAGCGAAATACTGGCACAATCTTCATGAAAACAGCCTTCACCTCACGATTGCTGACACGGGATGGCTCAAAGCTGTGTGGGGAAAATTGTATGGACAATGGCTTGTGGGTGCCTGTGTGTTCGTTTATGATCATGAAAAATTTGATCCGGGCAATATGCTGGCAATGATTCAAAGGCATAAGATAACTTCTCTCTGCGCTCCACCGACAATTTTCAGATTTTTAATCCGCGAAGATTTGACAAAATATGATTTGTCTTCTTTAGAATATTGCACGATTGCCGGCGAAGCGTTGAATCCGGAAGTTTATAATCAATTTTTAAAACTTACGGGAATTAAACTGAAAGAAGGCTATGGGCAGAGTGAAACCACACTTGATATCCTGACCACGCCTTGGATGGAGCCCAAGCCCGGTTCGATGGGACTTCCAAACCCGCACTACGACGTGGATCTGCTTACTCCGGATGGTCGCCCGGCCGAAGTAGGGGAGCAGGGTCAGATTGTGATTCGGACTGAAAAAGGCTACCCTACCGGACTTTTCAAAGGTTATTACAGAAATCAGCAGTTGACCGGTGAATGTTATCAGAAGAATATTTACTACACCGGAGACGTAGCCTGGCGCGACGAGGATGGTTATTACTGGTTTGTTGGAAGAGCAGATGATGTGATCAAAAGTTCAGGTTACCGAATCGGACCTTTCGAAGTGGAAAGTGCGCTTATGACACATCCGGCGGTTGTGGAATGTGCCATTACCGGTGTGCCGGACGAAATTCGCGGACAGGTAGTTAAGGCAACTATCATCCTTGCCAAAGAATACAAGAATCAGGCAGGAGAAAAACTCAAAAAAGAGATTCAGGAACACGTAAAATCGGTGACTGCTCCCTACAAGTATCCCCGGATAGTAGAATTTGTAGAAGAATTGCCCAAAACCATCAGCGGTAAAATCAGGCGAACAGAAATCAGGGAGAAGGATAATATTAGTTAATTAGTTAA
>CAZIRA010000167.1:0-4880 GCA_964541615.1 uncultured Paludibacter sp. | reverse complement strand
AGATTAATACTTCAAGCAATTAGAAAATTACGCAATATTGTAGTTATCACACTGCTGGCTATTATTGGGCTGGTACTGATTTTGTTTGCCTTATTGAACAACAATAAGGTGCAAAATTATATTGCTGATCAGGCTGCGAAGAGTTTTTCGGAAAAGCTGGAGACCGAGGTCACCATCGGAAAAGTTGATTACAGGCCTTTCAATACTTTTCGTTTTGAAGATCTTTACATCCGGGATTTACATAAAGACACCCTTCTTTTTGTGCAGAAAACCAACGCAGATTTTGATTTCTGGAAATTTTTCAAAGGAAAATTCGTCTTTAATGAAATTGAAATGGATGGTTTACAGGGTAATTTAATTGTTGATTCTGCCGGAGTCAGCAACCTGGATTTCGTGCTTAAAGCATTCCAAAAACCCAAAAAGCAGAAAGAACCATCGCTCGTTGAGTTTAATTTCAAAGACATAAAAATCACTAATTCCTCGTTCAAACTTTTCAACCTGCAACGTCTGGAGAAAGAAGATAACGGCCGATTCAACGGAAGCAGAATGATGTTCAAAGATATTAATGCCATTATCGCTATTGACCTTTTGAAGGGCGATTCGCTATCAGCTACTATTCACTCGCTGAGTGCCAGAGAGCGTTCGGGATTGATGATTCAGAATGTAAAAACTGAGATTCGGGGCTTCAAAACCGGATTCAGTTTCCCGCATTTAAGCGTAAAACTTCCCAACTCTCTGCTCGAAATGGATTCTGTGAAAATGGAATATGACAGCATTTCAGGTTTGAAAGATATTATGAACAACGTCCGTTGGAAAGCAGTTATCAAGCCCTCCCAGGTTGCTCTGAATGATCTTTCGGCATTTGTACCCAATTTTTCGAACATGAAAGATCCGGTCAGCATTCAAGGAAAACTGAACGGCCGGATTTCAAGTTTCCGTCTGCAGGATTTGGAACTGAAATATCGGAATTCATTCAATCTGAAAGCCAACGTTGACCTCAACGGAATCCCCAGAATCGACGAAACTTTTATTTATGCCGATGTGAAGGATTTCAGGATAAACAAAGGTGAAGCTCAGGATTTTATCGCCAAAATTTCCAAAAAACCATTTGTTTTGCCAAAGGAACTTTCCCGTCTGGGAACAATAAAATACAACGGAAATATATCCGGATTTTTCAGTAATTTGGTGGCCTTTGGTAATATCACAACCGATGTAGGTACGCTGAAAACAGACATACTCCTTCAATTGGAAAACAATATGCGTGACGTTCGGTACAATGGAACCGTGCAATCCAACAGCTTCCAGCTGGGTACGCTTTTGGCGAACAATACATTGGGTAAAACGACTTTCAAAATCAGCACAAAAGGCTCCAAGCTGCATAATAGAAGTTTGCAAGGAACAGTTACGGGTACAGTTCCGGAGATTTATCTCAATAAATACACCTTCCAGAACATCAAGCTGGACGGAAATTATGACGGAACCGGATTTGAAGGACATCTTGGGATCAACGATCCAAATTTAACTGCTGATTTCAACGGAGTGGTGGATATGACACAGAAACTTCCGGTTTTTGACTTTGATTTGTTAGTGAATCATGCTGATTTGCATGCACTTCAATTAATTGATAAGTACGAAGGGTCTTCACTTTCATTCCGCGGAAATACCAGCATGATCGGTAATTCGCTTGACAACTTAAACGGATACCTGCTTTTCGACAGCATCTATTTTGCTAATGCAGGAAAAGAACTGACAATGGAGCAGTTGCTTTTTGAATCGAAAGTGGACAACGGCTCGTCAAGATTTACCATTTCATCCGATTTGGTGAACGGTTATTTTGAAGGAGAATTCAAATACAGCTCCATTCCAAACATCGTTGCATCAGTAGTGCAGACTTATCTGCCGGCTTTATCGGGACAAAATATTCTAAAAAAACAGCGTTTTGAAAGTCAGGGAAATCACATAGATATCAACCTGGTACTCAGCGATACGAAATTGATTTCTGATGTGTTTGAACTACCGTTTACGCTGGATGGAGTCACGACCGTGAGCGGATATGTGGACGATGATAATCAGGAATTAAACCTCGATGTAGCCACTCCATACCTGTCTTTTGGAAAAAGGATGATTCAAAACGTGGTGCTGAATTTTGACAATAACAATAATCAGCTGAACCTCGATGCCAGTGGCAATTATAATCAGAAGAATACGTTTTTGGACTTCAACCTTAAAGCCAATGCGCTGAATGACTCGCTCTACACGCAGTTTGAGTGGCACAACAGAGATTCCGTGGTCAATGCCGGAGAACTTCAATTCAACACAAAATTCACAAAGGAAAACAACCTGACATCGGCATTGATGTCCTTCCTGCCAACTCAGATTATTATATTTGATTCTACGTGGAATGTCCATTCTTCGCAGATTGCCTTCAATCCGGACACCACATTTGACGTTCAGAATTTCAGGTTGCAAAACAACAATCAGTACATTGTGATTGACGGTTTAGTCTCAAAAAAAGAGACCGACCAGGTTCAGGTGGAAATGAGCGACATCGACCTGGGATTTATTTTAGGACTGGTCAATATGAAAGCAATCTCAATCAATGGACGGACTACGGGAGTGGCAAGTTTATACGGAATTTTGAAACAGCCGGCATTTGAAGCCAACCTTCAGGTGAAAAATGCGATGCTCAATGAGTCGCCACTTGGTGATGCGTATATTTATTCCGGTTGGGACAACAGGAACAACGAACTGCTGGTTTCGGGGACATTCCTGGAAGGGAATGATACAGTGGCATTGGCAAACGGTGTTTATTCCATCAAAAATGACTCGGTTGATTTTATGTTTGATGCTAATAAACTCAATCTGGGATTCCTGCAGCGATATTTTCAGGCTATAGTGCAAGATGTAAACGCCAAAGGGACAGGGCTTGTGCGGATGTACGGACATACGAAAAATATCGGATTTGAAGGAAATGTGCTTGCAGAAGATGCAAGTTTGAAAATTGGAATTCTCAACACCACCTATTCATTTCGCGATTCGATTTACTTGACGCGTGAATCCATTGCTTTCAAAGAAATAAAAGTGTACGACGAGGAACGAAATCAGGGAACGCTGAATGGGCTGATTACTCACAATGGATCTTTCAAAAACATGGAATTTGATGTAAAGGTAAATGCCCGGAACATGCTGGCTATCAACACAAAACCTTCTGATAATGACTTCTTCTACGGAAAAGCATATGCAACGGGTAATGTGCATATTTTTGGCGATGAAGGTTCCACATTCATCGATATCAATGCAGCTTCGCAACCACGTACGAAGATGTATATTTCTGTTGGAGGAACTTCGGTGGCTAATGAAAATGACTTTATCACGTTTATGAACAGGCAGGATACAACTGTGGTTGAGCGACCGGGACCGGAGTTGGATAATTCAAATGTGAGTTTGACGCTTTTGCTCGATGTTACACCGGATGCCGATATCCAGTTGATTATAAATCCTGAATCAGGCGATATGATTGCAGCGAACGGAAATGGAAACCTCCGTCTTGAATTCGATTCCAACAACGGACTCAAACTTTATGGTGGTTATACCATTGATAGAGGAAACTACTTGTTCACGTTGCAAAATCTGATCCGTAAGCAGTTTCGGATCGATGAAGGAAGCAGTATCACCTGGTCGGGAAATCCGGAAAGAGCAAGATTGGATATTCGTGCCATCCATTCGTTAACGGCGTCGCTGTATGACTTGATGTCCACTGATATTCTGTCGTCCACCGACCGATCAAGCGTACCAGTGGAGGCAATATTGTATCTGACAGATGAACTTACTCAGCCTACAATTCGCTTTGACATTAACCTGCCTTCCAGTGACGAAACCCTGAAAATGCAGGTGCGTAACTTAATGAATACCGAAGAAATGATGAACAGACAGATGGTCTATCTGCTGCTTTTCGGGAAATTCTACACACCAGACTATAACAGAACAGACGGTAATTTTGCTTCAAACTTCGGAAGCGCACTTTCATCGCTCATTTCCAGTACCGGAATGGGACAGTTGAATAGCTGGTTGTCACAGTTTTCAAGCAATATATCGCTTGGTTTTAACTGGCGGAATACCGGCTACGGAACTTCGCTTTCCAACGAATATGAAGTGCCGATTATGTATCAGCCTAACAACCGATTTATTATAAACGGTAACTTCGGCTATCGAGATGATAACTTTTCAAAGAATAAAATTATCGGCGACCTGGATTTGGAATACATCCTGACCGAAAACTCAAAATGGCGTCTCAAAGCCTACAACCATACGGTAGACCGCTACTCATTGCGAGCAGCACCGTTTATCCAGGGCGTGGGTATTATGTACAAAGAAAATTTCAACAAATGGAGTGATTTGTGGAAAGATTACATGAATATTATCCGGAATAAAAAATCCGAAAACGATACCACCATTCAGGGAAATATTGATAAAGTTTTTGAAAATGATAGTTTAGTTTTTTTAAATAGAATTTATGAGAATAAAAAAGATACTTTGCCTGTCGGCGTTGCTGATGTTGATTAATTTTACGGTTCAACCGAAAGACGTTGCCGATTATTTTATCGATATGCCGTCGTATTTGATGCCGACTTTCGAGAGTTCATACAGAGTGGAATTGCTGGAAAATCACCTTGAATCAGGTCGTGATTCCCTGGAAAATCTATTTGGAACTAAGGTCGTTCTGCTTGAACTGGATACGATTAATCAGCACATTGTCCTTCAATCAACTTCCAGTTCCCGCTTCGAAATGCAGATTATCGAACATCAAAATGATACCTTGATCGGAATTATCAATACGGTTTGTGGACCGGTGTGCAGTTCCTACATTCAGTTTTTTGATA
>CAZIRA010000166.1:3704-4978 GCA_964541615.1 uncultured Paludibacter sp. | reverse complement strand
ATCATCATGGCCAGGCGGATTTTCTCGTTGGTGATGGTGCTGAGCGGGTAGATAATGGGCGTGGCATACATCCAGAGCTGCACCACAAAGGTGAAGAGGATGGTCATATCGCGGTACTTGGTAGTCATGGACGAAATGATAATGCCAAAACCGAGCGCCAGACCGGCCAGCATCACAATCAGAACGGGGAAAAGAAGCACGTACCAGTTGGGTCTTACGGGCACTCCGGACACCAGGTAAAACAAATACACGACCAGAAACAGGCTGAGCTGAATTCCGAGCCGAAGCAGGTTGGAGGTAACAACCGAAAGCGGCACGATGAGGCGTGGAAAATACACTTTACCGAAAATTCCCTGATTATTGAGGAACGTGTTGGAGGTTTTGTTGAGGCAATCGGAGAAATACTGCCAGCAAAGGATGCCCGAAAGGTAGAAAAGCGCTTGCGGCAATCCGTCGGTACTGATACCGGCAATACCGCCAAAAACGACCATATACATCACCATGGTAAAAAGCGGCTGTATGAAAAACCACGCCGGTCCGAGGATGGTTTGCTTGTACTGAGTGACTATATCGCGCTTTACAAACATGCTGAACAAATCGCGGTATTGCCAGATTTCTTTCAGGTTGACTTCGAAAAGCCGGTCTTTGGGTTTGATAATAGTAGTATATTCCATTTGAAATAAACAGAAAGAGCCTTTTAGCTCTACATTTTCATTAATTATGGTTAAAATTAATTGCAAATATAATCATATTTTCGATTAGTCAATACAAAATGAATAATCATAAGTCAGTTTATTTCATTTGGCACCAGGGGTTGGACACAGGGGGTCGGACTTTCCTGTCCGACATTGCAGGCAATCTCATCAGCCATTGGGAGTGTCGGCTTCCGTCAGTGGACGGACACAGATCAGCCAGGATTAAAGAAATATTCGGCAGAAAAAAGAAACGCTTTCAAATCTTCGACGTTTAAAAGTTTTGTTGATGACAGGAAGCGGTGCTATGATGTATTTTTACCCATTTTGCAAACTCCACTTTACAAAATTTGCATTTTTTCACCATATTTGGTAGAAAATACAAAATTAATTCTCTATCTTTGCAACGTTTTTTGAAAAAAAACAATCTTTCTTTATATAAACTCATTTTTCAATCATTTCGAAAACTCTTCGAATCCGGGTTTATAGCAATTTATTGGGGTTATTTATTCATTTTAAACATTTAACTATATTTCTATGGATAATACATCACTCTTTGTAGTGGTCCTTCTTGCGGGGTTA
>CAZIRA010000166.1:1241-3604 GCA_964541615.1 uncultured Paludibacter sp. | reverse complement strand
CCCGGCGAAGATTTCAAAGACAACGAAACGCTTCAGGCGTATATCGATGAACTGAACGCCACCGGAACCAACGTTGTGGTTGGTAAACTGGACCAAATGATCAACTGGGGACGTGCCAATTCACTCTGGCCGCTGGCTTTTGCCACAAGCTGCTGCGGCATCGAATTTATGTCAGCTGCAGCCGCTCACTATGACATAGCCCGCTTCGGGATGGAAGTAGTGCGTAACAGCCCTCGTCAGGCCGACCTGATGGTGGTAGCAGGTACAATTGTTCACAAAATGGGACCGCTTCTTCGTCGTGTTTACGACCAGATGGCAGAACCTAAATATGTGGTAGCAATGGGTGCCTGTGCAATTTCCGGAGGACCGTTTGTAAATTCGTACCATGTAATCAACGGAGCTGACAAAATCATTCCGGTCGACGTGTATATTCCCGGATGCCCTCCCCGTCCTGAAAGTTTATTCTACGGACTTCTTCAGTTGCAACGCAAGGTAAAAGTGGAAAAATTCTTTGGAAATCAACGAATTGTCAGACCCTATAACGAAGCAACACTGATAGACCCGAAGACAGGAGAAAAAATTGACATAACTGCCCCCTAACCCCCTAAAGGGGGAATATTGGTAGAATATCACAATATTTTCACAATTTATAAATTGTATATTTTCAAAATCTTTTCTGATTTTTACAAATAACATTTAACGCTTTCTTATCCCCCATTTAGGGGGTTAGGGGGCCGATAATTTATGAAAGACATAATATTAAAAGCTGCGCCCGAGGCTCTTATCGAAGAGAAGCAAAAACTCACCGTTACCGTTGAGCCGAAACAACTGCACGCTTTAGTCAAAGCGCTTTATTCCAATAAAGACCTGCCTTTTGACTATCTGATCAGCTTAATCGGGATGGATTGGGGTGAAAAATTGGGTGTAATCTACCTGTTTTCTTCGTCCAAAGACATGAGCAAAGAAATAGTGGTAATCACGGCTACCGAAGATCGTGAAAATCCCCTGCTCTACTCCATCACAGATATGTATGAAGCTGCTCATCTCAACGAGCGCGAAGTGTATGCCATGCTGGGTATCCGCTTTATCAACAATCCGGACATGCGCCGATTCCTCCTGGATGGCGACTGGAACGGATTTCCGCTTCGCAAAGATTACGATGCAGATTCCAGGTTGAATCCCATTACCATTGTCAACAAAGAAATTACCGACCTTGCTCCCCGCATCATGGAAGATGCAGACGGCAATTTGGTTGAAAGCGTTGCCAATGTATTTGACGAAGACGACTATATTATTAATATTGGTCCACAGCACCCTTCTACGCACGGCGTAATGCATTTCCGCACCGCTTTGAATGGTGAAATTGTGAAGAAAATCGACGTAAACAGTGGTTACATCCACCGCGGAATCGAGAAACTTTGCGAAAACATGACTTATCCGCAGACACTTCACCTCACTGACCGTCTGGACTACCTTTCGGCAAGCATCAACCGCCATGCACTCTGCATGTGCATTGAAAAAGCGGCTGAAATTGAAGTACCGGTGCGTGCTCAATATATCCGTGTAATCATGGATGAACTGAACCGTATCAGTTCTCACCTTATTGCCTGGGCGGCTCATTGCAATGACCTTGGAGCCACTACGGCGTTCGTTTACGGCGTTCGTGAACGTGAACATGTACTGGATATTTTTGATAAAACCTGCGGTGGACGATTGATTATCAATCAGAACGTAGTGGGCGGTGTAATGTTTGACATTTATCCTGATTTTCAGAAAGATGTGAAAGCATTTATCCCGTACATGCGCGAAAAATTGGTGGAATACGATAATTTCTTTTCGCACAATCCGATTGCACTGAACCGTATGGTGAATGTGGGAAATCTTACTCGTGAAGATGCCATCAGCTATGCTGTGACCGGTCCTGCCGGTCGTGGTTCCGGTTTTTCTTGCGATGTGCGTATTCACAAACCGTATTCACTTTATGATAAAGTAGAATTCAAAGAGGTTATCCGCACCGAAGGTGACAGCTACGCCCGATATATGAACCGCTTGGATGAAATTGAACAATCGCTGCATATCATCGAACAACTGATTGACGATATACCTGAAGGAGAAATCCTTGCCAAAGTAAAACCGATTATCCGCCTACCGGAAGGTCAGTATTACCAAAGCGTGGAAGCAGGGAAAGGCGAATTTTCCGTATTCATTGAAAGTAAAGGAGATAAATTCCCTTACCGCGTGAAGTTCCGTTCGCCGTCTCTGGCAGCTGTTTCAGTGATGCCGCTGATTTGCAAAGACGAACTTTTGACCGACTTTATCGGTATCGGCGGTTCCATGGACTATGTGATTCCGGATATTGACAG
>CAZIRA010000166.1:0-1141 GCA_964541615.1 uncultured Paludibacter sp. | reverse complement strand
GTTTCTTCGCTTGGAATTATCGGAGTTTTGCTGGCCGGATGGTCAAGTAACAATAAATACTCGATGATTGGTGCGATGCGAAGCGGTGCGCAGTTTGTCAGCTACGAACTTTCTGCCGGATTTGCCTTGATGACTGCCGTGGTACTTTCAGGCACCATGCAGCTTTCAGAAATCGTTGAAAGCCAACGTTATGCATGGAATGTTTTCAACGGACACATTCCGGCGATGATTGCATTTTTAATCTATCTGATTTCCGGTCACGCTGAGACCAACCGTGGTCCTTTCGACCTTCCGGAAGCTGAGGGTGAACTTACAGCCGGTTATCACACCGAATATTCCGGTCTGCAATTTGGATTTTTCTACTTGGCTGAATACCTCAATATGTTTATCATTGCTGCTGTGGCTGCAACAGTATTTCTGGGAGGATGGATGCCGATTCAGATTCAGGGGTGGGATGCATTCAACCAGATAATGTGGTACATACCATCGTATGTCTGGTTCTTTGCAAAGACCGGGTTGCTGGTATTTTTCAGTCTTTGGGTTCGCTGGTCGTTCCCACGTTTGCGAATCGACTTGCTGCTTAACCTCGAATGGAAATATTTACTCCCTATCAATCTGGTGAATATATTATTAATGGTAGTGGTGGTGCTGATGGGATGGACGCTTGAAGATTGGTTCCCGGTGTTTAGCAACACGGCCCCCTAATCCCCTGAAGGGGGAATAAAGGAGCAATGCTCACTTTCTTCATAAACTGAAAGATTATTATCTTAAGATATTTATAGTTACAAACAATTTCAAAATCACCCGAAAAAATCCCCCTTTAGGGGTTAGGGGCAGAATTATGATTAAATATTTTTCCGGAATCTTTACCGCTTTGGGCTCGCTTATTGGCGGTCTGCGTGTAACTTGGAGAGAACTTTGGCGTAAAAAAGTCACCATGCAGTACCCTGAAAACAGGGAAACGCTGAAAATTTCTGACCGCTGGCGTGCGGAGCTTTATATGCCACACGACGAAAACAACGAACATGCCTGTACGGCCTGCGGTATCTGTATGATTAACTGTCCGAACGGGACAATTACCGTAACTTCGAACACGGTAGAAACTGAAGATGGAAAGAAGAAAAAAGTGTTAGACAAACAC
>CAZIRA010000165.1:3537-4979 GCA_964541615.1 uncultured Paludibacter sp. | reverse complement strand
ACGACATTTCCAACATTCTCAAAATCGGTTTTACTGCTTCTTTCCGCACTTCTTCATCAATCAAAATTTCCGGTTGCTCATCTCGCAGACATAGATAAAGTTTTTCCATCGTGTTTTTACGCATAAAAATACACTCGTTGCAATGGCAGGTTTGCCCTTCAATTTCCGGAGGAACAGGAATAAACGTTTTATCCGGATTGAGTTTTTCCATTTGATGTATGATGCCGCTTTCGGTTACTACCAGGAATTTTTTATTATCCGAATTGGTTACATAATTCAGCAATCCTTGCGTAGAACCCACAAAATCAGCCATTTTCAAAATTACCGATTTACATTCCGGATGTGCAATAATATGTGCATCGGGATTTTCTTGTTTCAGTTGGATTAATTTTTCTACTGAAAATTGTTCGTGAACGTGGCACGCACCATCCCAAAGAAGCATATTTCTGCCCGTAACGCTGTTGATATAATCACCAAGATTTCTGTCAGGACCGAAAATAATTTTCTCATCCGCAGGCAGTTGGTCGATAATTTTCTTGGAATTTGTAGAAGTGACCACAATATCTGTCAAAGCTTTCACAGCCGCAGTGGTATTCACGTAGCTGATTACCGTATGGTCTGGATGCGCTTTTACGAATTTCTCAAATTCTGGTGCCGGACAACTGTCGGCGAGCGAACATCCTGCTTCCAAATCAGGTATCAACACTTTTTTCTCAGGCGAAAGAATTTTGGCCGTTTCACCCATAAAATGCACTCCACAAAGCACAATAATATCCGCATCCGTTTTTTCTGCCCATTGTGCCAAAGCCAAACTATCCCCTACTATATCTGCAATATCCTGAATATCACCTGTTTGGTAGTAATGCGCCATGATTACGGCATTTTTTTCTTTTTTCAGGCGATTTATTTCGTCAATCAAATTTTGCTTTTCCATTTTTATTAACTTTCAAAATCAAATTATAATAATATTTTTTTAAAATTTAAAAACTTTAATGCTGATTATAATAGCCTGTTGATAGCGTTGAAAAGTTTTTCACTTTAAATTTGCTTATTTCGTTATCAAAATTTGGCTGTAATCTATTAACAAACTATTTTCTGAAAAGTTTCTCGTTTTAAGTGTTTTACAGACTTTATTAACATCTTGTTGAAACTCGTTTCGTTCATATATTTTTATGAATTTTCCGATGAAAACTCTTGAAATCGGCGTTGAAAATTCAATGAAAATTCGAGCTAAAAAATTTGCTTTTTCAAATCCGCTCCGGTTATCGAAAATTATTTCCAATTTTCCAAATAAACTTGTAATATTTCTTTCGGTAGTTATTACAAAGTTATGAACAAGATATTAAAGCCCAAGCCTCCTAACCCCCTAAAGGGGGAATAAGAATTATTATACGTTTCTTACAGACAAGTTTGTATTTTAATCTCTTAAGGGTTAATTCCCC
>CAZIRA010000165.1:0-3437 GCA_964541615.1 uncultured Paludibacter sp. | reverse complement strand
TTTATGAATACACCATATTAATTATTTTCAACCTCAACCAATTAGGCAGTAAATCGCTCAAAACGCATATCGCTTTGTACTGAAATCCAGGTATTACGCGTGATTTCATTTTCGGGCGTTCTACCTGATTTACAATCGCTTTTGCAATCGCGTCGGCCGGCATTCCGTTTTGTTCATCTTTTTCCATTTTTGCCACGCCTGTTTTCATACGTTTATAGTAGGCAGAATTTTCATTCTGACAAGCTTCCGTGTATTTTCTTGCTGAAGTAAAATCGGTTTTTGTATCGCCCGGAAGTACCGTACAGCAATGAATTCCGAAAGGTTTCACTTCCATTGCCAGCGCCTCCATGAAAATCTGCATCGCTGCCTTTCCGGCACTATAAAACGCCTGAAAAGGAATGGGCACCACCGCAGCCACCGAAGTTATTGCAATTACTTTGCCATGTCCCTGTTTTCGAAAAATTGGCAGACATGCCTGAATAACCTTCACCGAACCGAAAAAATTGGTTTCCAACTGATATTTAGCTTCATCAGAACTCGTATCTTCGATAGAACCTGCTACCCCATTTCCCGCATTGCTGATGACGGCGTACAATTCACCGCTTTCCGAAATGATTTGATTTATGGTTTTTTTTACAGTTTCCTCGTCGTTAACATCCATTTTTATAGGAATAATATGACCGCCGTTAGCCGATTTTTGCGCTTCTCCCCCGCCCCTGCGTGAGCCGGAATACACGCGGTAACCTTTGTTCATTAATAATTGAGCTGTGGCAAGCCCGATGCCGGCACTTCCGCCCGTAAGTAGTATGGTTTTCATTTGAAAATGATTATTTTTGAAAAAAATTATCTACAAAAGTACATTTTTTCGATGAAATAATTAAAAATTATTGTCAACAACGTTTTAACTTGGCTTTCAGAAAAATAGGTATAGAATTTGTTCATTAAACTAAATATACTTTAAATCACTTTTAGCAATGAAAAAAATACTTTACTTCCTTATTTTAAGTGCAATAGCAGGTACTGCAACCTTTTGTGGAACAAAAAAAACTGCTGTCCAGCTTGGTGAAGAACAGCGAGTATTGACTGAAAAAATTGAAGCCGGGCTTTTTACATTTACGGCAGATTATGTCATTCCGATGGGAAATTTTCAACCTCGTTACCTGACTACCTCCTATGATGTAAAAATAACCAATGACACCGTATATTCGCATCTGCCCTATTTTGGAGTTGCTTATGAGGCGCCCTGGAATCCTTCTGAATCACCGTTGGTCTTCAACAGCATGGATTTTGATTATTCTGTTGCGAAAGGAAACCGTCCCGGAAACTGGATTGTAAATCTTAGAATGAACGACAGAAGACGGCCGATCATGTATGTTTTTTCTATTTGGGAAAATGGAAAAGCTGATTTAACAGTTTGGGATTCGACTCGCCAAACCATTTCTTTTCGCGGTGAAGTTGAGAAATACAAATAATTATCTTATATAGATTCCTTTTAGAAGCTGAAAATAAGTTTTAATTCCCTGCTCAATTTCCTTTATTTCAACAAATTCATCGGCGGTGTGTGAGCGGGAAGATTTTCCGGGGCCTATTTTTACACTTGGAAATGGCATCAAAGCCTGATCGGAAAGGGTAGGAGAACCGTAAATTTCTCTGCCCGTTTCCTTTGCTTTCACAATAATCGGGTGGTTAAGCGGTGTGGCTGATGAGCTCAGCCGGGTTGAGCGAGGCACTGCATCGCAAGAAATGTGCTTTTTGATTTCTTCCAGAATTTCTTCGTTGGAATATAGTTCGTTACTGCGAATATCTACCACAAATGTGCATCTGTCGGGCACTACGTTATGTTGCGTTCCGGCATTAATTTGTGTTACGCTCATTTTCACCTCACCCAGAAATTCAGAAACGTTCGGGAAACGGTAATTTCTGAACCATTCTATATCTGCAAGCGCTTTGTAAATCGCATTTTCTCCTTCGTTACGGGCAGCATGTCCGGCTTTGCCGTGAGCTGTACAATCCAGCACCATCAGTCCTTTTTCTGCCACAGCCAACTGCATATTGGTAGGCTCACCCACGATGGCAAAATCAATCTTCGGCAGTTCTTTCAGCAATAACTCTATGCCGTCTTTTCCCGATAATTCTTCTTCGGCGGTTGCGGAAAATATCAAATTATACGGCTGATTTTCCTGCGACAGCAGAAAAAAAGTGTGAAGTAAAGCCACCACCGAAGCGCCGGCATCATTGCTACCAAGACCGTATATTTTCCCGTCTTTTTCAGTTGGAATAAATGGATCAAAAGTCCATCCGTCAACCGGTTTTACAGTATCAATATGGGAATTCAGCAGCAGCGTGGGGCGATTCCCGTCAAATCCGCTTGCAATCGTCCAAACGTTGTTTTTCAGACGGGAAACCGTATAGCCGTTTTCGGCAATGTAATTCTCAATCAAATCGGCACAAAGGCCTTCTTCCCTGCTAATTGAAGGAATTCTTATCAGTTTTTTCAGCAGTTCTGTTGCTTCGGATAATTCTTTTTCAAACATGTGAAAGGACGGTTATTAACTATTATTTTGATATCAATTTCCTTTCTGTCAACCAGGATTTCATTTTTTGTGGCCAGTTTTCCACGGGTATTCCTTTTTTCCGCATACCAAAACCATGCCCGCCTTCGTCGTAAGTTACCAGTTTGGCAGGAACTTTATTTTTCTGCAACGCTTCCAGCAGGTTTTCGCTGTTGGCGATGGGCACTGCACCGTCATCCCGGGCATGAATGATAAACGTTGGTGGTGTTTGTTTGTTTACCTGAAGTTCGTTTGAATAGAGTTTCACCAGTTCGTCGGAAGGATTTTTTCCGAGTAAATTATCCCGTGAACCTTTGTGGGTCAGGTCCTTATTCATAGTAACAACCGGATAAGCCAGCAACATGAAAGCCGGGCGTTCAGCTTTAGTCTTGAAATGAGTTCCTACCGTCGATGCCAGATGACCACCGGCTGAGAAACCCATGATACCGATTTTCTTTTTGTTGATTTTCCACTCTCTGGAACGTTTATGAATAATTGAAAGCGCTGTTTGAGCATCTTTCAAGGGGATTTCATAATGTCCGTTGGGCATACGGTAGTAAAGCACAAAAGCCGAAACTCCGAGTTCATTAAACCATTTGGCTATTTCAGCCCCTTCCTTAACGGCTGAGACACCGGAATATCCGCCACCCGGACAAATCAAGACAGCAGTACCGCAGTTATTTTCTTTAGAAGCCGGATAAGCATACATTCTTGGTTCACTGATATCAAGCAGAAAGTCCATGTCACGCCATTTTTCTTCTGTTTTTAATTCGTTGCTTTCGGTTGCACCTTGCGGGTAAAGCAAAATTTTTTCCTGTGAAATGCTTTTTGAAAAAAATAAACTCATTACGAAGGTGAAAAATAAAAATCGTTTCATACACTAAA
>CAZIRA010000164.1:2081-5069 GCA_964541615.1 uncultured Paludibacter sp. | reverse complement strand
CCCCCCCTTAAGAAAGCCAAAGGGCCGGTCTTCTTATCCCACATTCATGGTATGAAAATACCCTGATTTTGCGATTGTGGATGCTGTGTTGTGTGTGTAATTTTGCATCAATTCATAAAACAGAAAATAATATGGCAAAGATTGCACAAAAAATTACAGATTTAATCGGCAACACGCCGCTCCTTCAACTCAATAATTTTGCTTCTCAAAAAGGATTAGGAGCCAATATTATTGCGAAATTAGAATCGTTTAATCCGGCAAGTTCGGTAAAAGACCGTATTGCACTGGCTATGGTTGAAGATGCTGAGGCCAAAGGAATCCTCAAGCCGGGAGTAGAAATTGTGGAACCGACAAGCGGAAACACAGGAATAGGACTGGCTATGGTGGCCGCAACGAAAGGCTACAAACTTACTTTGACCATGCCTGAAACCATGAGCGTGGAACGTAGAAACCTGCTGAAAGCCCTTGGAGCGCACATTGTCCTGACACCGGGTACTGATGGAATGAAAGGCGCCATTGCGAAAGCAAACGAATTGGCAGCTGAAAAAGGAAACGTTTTTATTCCTCAGCAATTTGAAAATGGTGCAAATCCGGAAGTACACACACGCACCACGGGTGAAGAAATATGGAGAGATACAGACGGAAAAATCGACATTTTAGTTTCAGGAGTTGGAACCGGCGGTACGGTTACGGGCGCTGGAAAAACGTTGAAAAAATACAATCCTAATATAAAAGTTGTTGCGGTGGAGCCGACAGATTCTCCTGTTCTTTCGGGAGGAACACCCGGGCCGCATAAAATCCAGGGCATTGGAGCCGGTTTTATTCCAAAAGTATTTGACAACTCCGTAGTGGATCAAATAATCCAAATCACGAACGACGAAGCCATCCTTACTTCCAGGCAAGTTGCTCAGCAAGAGGGACTTTTGGTGGGAATTTCCTCCGGAGCCATTCTTTACGCAGCTGTAAAATTAGCTTTGCTCCCGGAAAATAAAGGCAAAAACATCGTTGCCGTTCTTCCCGACACTGGCGAAAGATACCTATCAACACTGCTTTACGCTTTTGAAGAATACCCACTTTAAGAACAGAGTGGAGAGTGAGATTTGAGAGTGGAGTGTGATGCAATAATTGTTGCGTCATGAGATTATCTTATAAAAATTTTCGTAATAAATAAAGGTATTAGTATTATGTCATCAAAAGATTTAAATTTCAAAGTCAACGGCAAAAGCGTTGGATTAACAAAATATCAGGGAACGGCTCGGAAATTCGAGCTGATAGTAGATGAACCAGAATCGCTCGGAGGCGAAGATTCAGGACCAAATCCAGTTGAATACCTACTGGCTGGATATGCAGGATGCCTGAATGTAGTCTTTAATTTGGTTGCAAAAGAGCTGGACATTCAGATTAACAAGTTGGAAATAAATGTGTCAGGCGACATCAATCCTGAAAGATTTTTAGGCGTTTCTTCTGAAGAAAGAGCCGGTTTCAAATCAATCGTCGTGGATGCAAAATTGGAAACAAACGCAGATTCCGAAAAGGAACAGCTTTTGATTCAAGCAGTTAAAGAGAGATGTCCGATTAACGACAATTTGGTTAATCCAACCCCGATCAACTACTTATTCAATTAATTACAATAAAAATATTAGTCATGTCAGATCAAAAATTAAAATTCGAAACATTGCAGATACATGCGGGACAAGAAGTGGAAAAAACAACCAACGCCCGTGCAGTTCCTATTTACCAAACGACTGCCTATCTTTTTGATGATGCGCAGCACGGAGCCGATTTGTTCGGTCTTAGAAAATTCGGGAATATTTATACCCGCCTGATGAACCCCACTACAGATGCTTTTGAAAAACGAATTGCAGCGCTTGAAGGCGGTGTGGCAGCTGTTGCAACAGCTTCCGGCCAGTCGGCTCAGTTCATTGCACTGAATCTGATCACAGAGGCCGGCGACAACTTTGTAAGCTCATCCCACCTGTATGGCGGAACGCACAATCAGTTCAAAAACCAGTTTAAACGCCTGGGTGTAACGGTAAAATTTACAGAAGATGATGAAGCTTCAACATTCGAGAAATTAATAGACGAAAAAACAAAAGCACTTTATATCGAAGCAATCGGAAATCCGGATTTGAGCATTGCTGACTACGAGGCAATCGGTGCGGTAGCTGCCAGACACAACATTCCGCTGATTGTGGACAATACTTTTGCCGGAGGCGGATACCTTTTCCGTCCGCTTGAACACGGAGCAAACATTGTGGTAGAAAGCGCTACAAAATGGATTGGTGGTCACGGAACTTCGATGGGCGGCGTGATAGTGGATGGCGGAAACTTCAACTGGGGCAATGGAAAATTCCCCGGTTTCAGCGAGCCAAGTGACAGCTACCACGGACTTGTTTTCTGGGATGTATTTGGAGCTGACGGCCCTTTCGGAAATATTGCGTTCAGTATCAAAGCACGTGTGGAAGGTCTCCGCGACTGGGGTGCAGCCGTAAGCCCGTTCAACTCATTCCTGCTGATTCAAGGTCTGGAAACGCTGTCACTTCGCATGGAAAGACATGTGGAAAATACCCGAAAACTGGCTGAATACCTCGAAGCTCATCCAAAAGTGGAATACGTGAATTATCCGGGTTTGAAAGGAAATAAATATTACGATCTGGCTAAGAAATATTTCCCAAAAGGGCCTGGCAGCGTGCTCACTTTCAAAGTGAAAGGCGGTAATGAAAATGCTGACAGCGTGATCAACAACCTGAAACTTTACAGCCACGTGGCCAATGTGGGTGATGCAAAAACACTGATCATCCACCCGGCATCCACTACTCACGAACAGCTTTCTTCTGCAGATCAACTTGCTGCCGGAGTAGTTCCGGGGCTATTGCGAATTTCTGTCGGAATCGAACACATCGACGACATTATCGCTGACATCAAACAGGCATTGGATAAAATTTAAGACATAGAATATTCAATTGAAACTGCCGGAAAGTGATTTTT
>CAZIRA010000164.1:0-1981 GCA_964541615.1 uncultured Paludibacter sp. | reverse complement strand
TTTTCATTCAGATACACAGCCAGGTATTCCTGTTCTGTCTGCCCCGGAGTGGGGTAAAACAGAGCTTTATTTAAAACCCGGAGTACCTCCAGGTCCATCACGGTAGAGTAACCTGCCCTGCAGATAATTTCCCTGCATCCTTTGAGGATAGCGGCAAATTTTTCGTCCTCCAAATGGGAGATCATATCTACCTGTCCTATTCTTTCAACCCGGACTTCCGGAGCCGGTTTCCCCCGAACGATCAGGGTTCTCTGGGATAAATTCTTGAATTTTTCGAGCATCGCCTCTTCAAAAATGGTACGCTGAGGTTCCACACCGGAAAGAATTACCATCGTTTCGTATTCCGTGTCGGGCGCTATGTCCACCAGTTTATCAAACCGGCTCAGCATGCCGATGTACTCAGCATTGGGTGGAATTGGATATTTATGCGAAAGATCGCCGGAAAGTCCGCCGTCAGCTTCATAATCAGGAATCCAGCATTCGTTGTACCGATCAATGAACTGGCGGTGAATCTTGTAAGTTACCGGCTCAAACCATTTCAAATTCCGGGGCATCTTTATCATTACCTGATGTGTAATGTAGGTGGAGTATGTATTTTTATTCCAAAGTCCAAACCGGTTGTCTGAAATGACCTGATCAAAATGTTCTTTTTTCAGCAAATTTTTCAACCACCGATGCTCTTTGGCTATTCCATTGAAAAATTTGGGGATAAAGGGCAACATTACCCAAACCAGCGTATTGCCTTTGGAGTACCTGATCGGATACGATTTGCTTTCGATGGTGCGAAGTTGTGGAAATTGTTTTTGAAGAAATTTCAACGGGTAACCGTCGGCAGCAATAACCACTTCGTGACCTTCACTCACCAATCTTCGGATTACAGGCTCACAGCGCGTAGCGTGGCCAAGTCCCCAATTCAGAGGGCAGATGAGGATTTTACGTACCGAATCACCATCACTGCCCCCTACCCTCCTAAAGGGGGAATATTGCTGTACAGTCAGATTTTTACTCATTTTGTTAGATTCTCTTTATCACATTATTCCCAAATTTATGAGACTGTTCTCGTGTCTCACTCTCTGAATTCCCCATTAAGAGGCTAGGGGTCTGTATTCAGGGGGCTTTTCATTATTTTCTCAATATTCAAACTGCTTGCCATAGCATTGAAGATATTGTAATATTCCCCTTTTTGCTTCAGTAAATCATCGTGTGTGCCGTCTTCTACCAGTTTCCCTCTTTCCAGCACTACAATGTGTTCGGCATCAATAATCTGCGAAATGCTGTGCGAAATAATGATCACCGTTCGGTTCATTTTTATCGCATCCAGGCTTTTCTTTACCTGTTCGGTGGCAATGGCATCCAAATTGGCAGTAGGCTCGTCCAGGAAAATTATCGGCGGATTTTTGATAAACATCCGTGCAATGGCTATTCGCTGCTGCTGACCACCAGAAAGTTGTGCCGCTTCCGAGTTGTATCCGTTTGGCAATTCCAGAATCTGCTCGTGAATATAGGCTTTTTTGGCGGCATCAATCACATCATCCATCGTAGCTTCGATATTTCCGTAGAGAATATTTTCTGCAATGGAGCCTCTGAATATGTGATTTTTCTGCAAAACCAATCCGATATTTTGACGCAGATAACCGGTATCGTACTCGCGGAGATCAACACCGTCGATAAATATCTGTCCTTGCGTGGGTTCGTAGAATTTATCCAGCAGATTCACCACCGTACTTTTTCCCGCACCGCTCAGCCCTACAAGCGCCGTGATTTTATTCGGTTGAACCGTGAAACTCACATTTTGAAGCGCCTGATTCCCGTTTGGATAGGTAAAACTTACGTTTCTCAGTTCCAGTTTGCCATACAAATCGCCGGGAATGTAGCTGCCGCTTTTCTCCATTTCATGATCAGCTTCCAGGATATTGAAGAAACTTTCCGAGTAAATCAGCGCATCGTTCATATCGTCGTAAATGCGGTGCAGCTGGCGGAT
>CAZIRA010000163.1:0-5212 GCA_964541615.1 uncultured Paludibacter sp. | reverse complement strand
GTGCTGACTGTACCGTTTGAAACCGCGCTTCAACCAGCTGAAATTAAGCGTGTGGTATTTCTGACCAGCTTTGAACAAAAAGACTTGATTGCAATAGACAACGCCATATCTTTTTTGGAAAAAGATAATCTTGAGATTATATTCATCCACGCAGCAGACAAGAAAGAATCGTGGGACGAAGTAATGCTGGTAGGTATCAAAGAGTATTTTGCAAGCCACTACCCTAGACTGAAAACCGATTACGCTATAATCCCGCTTTCCGGAAATCTACAAGACATACAGCCTTTCCTGGAAAAAGAAAAAGTAGATCTTGTAGCGATGAATATGAAAAGAAGAAGGCTTTTTGCAAGACTCTTTAAGCCGAGTGTTGCCACAAAACTGCTTTTCAATGTGGAAACACCTCTGTTGGTGATGCACGTATGATTTACTGAATTGTCAGATTTCCACACCAAATCTTACAAATCCTGTTAAACCGTCAGGTAATACAACTCCAGTACCTGACGGATTAATAATACATTGAACGTCTGGCTGAATATATATCCAGTCATTTATCGTATATCGTCAAGTTAGTTCATCAGCAGTTTCTTTGTGGAAAAAAGTTGTTTATCTTGCATGTGTCACGGCTAATCCAAATTGGTCGCTTCCATCCTTTTTCACTACTCCACAACATTCTTTATCCACCGCCGGGATAAAATTTGCACGTAAAAGTGAAAATAAATTTGTACCGTTGCATGAATAGTTTTTTTTCTATTAATCAGCAGTGCAAAATCAGACAAAAAAGCGCCTGATATCACCTCATAAAAAATGATGAGATTGATAAATGAAAATCATAAGAAATCAGGAAAGATCAATAGTTATCCAGCGAAATCAAATTTTGGACCACGGCGTATATCGTCAATCCGGAAACTGATTTGATGCCGGTTTTATGAGAGATATTTTTCCGGTGGGTGATTACGGTATTGATGCTGATATTCAAACTGTCGGCTATTTCCTTGTTGGATTTTCCATCAGCCAGCAGTTTCAATACGTCAATTTCACGGTCGGTAAGGGTATCTTTGTTTTGCGAAGTATTTTCATCTCCGTTCGTCGCTATCCATTTCAGAAGTTTGTTTGTAAGGCTTTCTTTTGAATCAAAAACATCAATGGTGCCGTCCAGTTTGGAAATAATTTCCGGTGAAAAATGGGAATAGACTATACCGATCCATTTCACGCAAATGTGTTGGTTCCTGAGTTGGAAAAATTGGTTTTGCGAGGATTGGATGAAGTGCGGATTGATAATAACCATGTGGCAGAAATTCTTCCGAAGCACGCTTTCAAGTTCATCAAATGACGAAGCATACGAAATTCTCTGCACAAAATTAAACTTCGAAAAAACCGACTCCAACCCTTCACAAATCACGTAGGATTCATCAAAAACAGCTATGTGCAGGTTCTTCATCGGTCTGAATTTTTAAGTTTTTTCTCCAACCTCACAGTGAGTGGAATCAGGATCAATTCCTCAATATCGGAATGAATTTTCAGATCATATTCCAACTCTGAGAGAAGAAACAGTAGTTTTCTTCGCACTTTATAATCGCCTTTTACCGGCAAATATTTCACCAGAAGATTTCTCAAATCATTCAGTTTTTCCTCGATATCATCGTGATGATCCTTGTAATCATCGGTAGAATAATTTTCAGCCAAATTGTGTCGTTTCCCTTTCAAATTTTCAGCCAAATGCATCACATAGGGGTGAAAAACCCGATTTTCATAGTCCAAATGCTCAGTCACCTCATTGAAATAATCCGAAAAAAACAGAGAAACCAGCTTCATCTCTTTGTGGTCGTTTAGCTTTTTCATCTGCTCAATCAATTCCATAATTTCCGGATAAATCTGATCGGAATAAAAGCTATGCGACGCCCGAAGAAACCTGACAATGGAGAGTGCATCATCTTCGCTGAGTTTTAGTTCCGAGATGGATCTGCTTCCATTATAAAGCTTTGCGAAAGCAATAAAGAGTTCTTCATTAATTCCGTTAATTTCACACAGTTGCCTGATTTTCAAGTCGTGAACAGGGATCTGTATCTCAAAATGCTCCAACAAAAGCATCAGAAATGGATTGGAAATAATTGCTTCCGCAATTTTATCATTGGGGTGAATTTCGTTCTTTCGAGTCATCGCAATCGAGGGTTGATTTACAAACAATAAAACATAAAAATCTTCTTTTTGTTCTGAAAACCAACAAAGCCGTTGCATGCAACGACTTTGTTGGTATATATTTTAAACGTAGGGCTATTCGTGCCACAAGTCCAGATACACCGGCAAGTGGTCGGCAAATCCGCCCTGATATCTCATCCCGATGTAGGTTCTTTTGGGCATTTTACCGAGGAATGCTTTGTCGTCTTCCAATAAAAAATCGGGTTCAAAAACATTCATACCATTTATAGTCGTATTTATATTATTTTTCTCATTCAGCAATTCGCCTGAAACTATTATCTGGTCAAGCATCCCCCATTCACCCTGAAATTTGTGCGAACCCTTCCCTCTTTCTTCCAAACGAAACGCCAGATTATAGAGTTTCCCGGCTTCAAATCCTTCATTCAGCGAATTGGCGCCAAGCGTATTCAGGATGCTGGTGTTGGAAGGATGATCGTTGAAGTCGCCCATGATAATGATGTTTGGCGTGGAAACTGCTTTGAAAATGCTGTCTACCTTTTGACGAAGGTGCTCCGCAACCTGCACACGGCGATCTTCCGACTCTAATTCACCTCCCAACCGCGAAGGCCAGTGACACACGAACACATGAAGCGTATCGCCCGTTGCCTGAACTTTTCCGGAAACATAAAGTATATCACGCGTTTTGTAAGGAGTATTGGAAAAATTGATTGGAATTGGCTCGCTGTGAAAAGGCGAAAATTGGTCGGCCTGATATAGCAATGCCACGTCAATTCCGCGTGCATCTGGCGATTCGTAGTGGACATAGCGGTAATCTAAGTTTTTTAATGGCGACATTCTCGTCAGGTCTGATAGTGCCTTATCACTTTCCACTTCACAAAGCCCCACTATCGCCGGTGGAACCCAGCCACCAAGTGCGCTTATTACTTTGGAAATATTAGCTTGTTTGGTGTAATATTTAGAATTGTTCCAGCCTCTGAAACCACCGGGAAGGTACTCTTCGTCTGCTTTTTCGGGATCGTCCACTACGTCAAAATAGTTCTCTACATTGTAAAACATTATTTTGAAATTCTGTCTCTCTTTTTGAGCTTCAACCGAATTGAACAGAAAAACGATTATTGCCAATAGAAATATTTTTTTCATAACAATTGGATTTTTAGACAAATGTACTAAAAACAATCAACCGGACAACTATTTTACTTTCTTGCTTTTAGTCGGTACCCACTCGTATGCACCTGCATCGGGCTTTCCGTCTTCCAGGCGGTTGTTACCATTCATGTCAACAGGATAAAGTTGTGAAATCTCCACATCTGCCATATTTCTTGCCGACGAAACCGAATCGAGCCTAAAATCGTAATAAACCAATTTTTTATCGTCATACATGGTATTTACGAACAAAGAGGAATCTTTTGGTTCGTACCATTTTACGTTGTTGTACACGGCCGGCACCGGATCTGGTTTCTCTTTTCGGATAAAAGTATTTCTGAAATTTCCGTGGTATCTGTCTTCAAAACGACTTAGAATTTCAAACTCGTTGGCACTGCTTCCTGAAATTACACAATTCAAAAACTCCGTTTCCATCGGGATAATTCGGTTTAATTCAGTCACCATCACGGCCGAATTTCCTTCTTTCCCGGAAGGTTGCATCAGGATTTTTGACCTGTTGAAATAATTGGCTATCGTGCTGTGGATGAACGAATGACGACCACCGCTGAGATACACCGAATACGCACCGGTATTGGAAATTTCAGTGTTTATGACCGTGGCATCTCCGTTTTGAACAACCAACCCGTATTTCAGGAAATTATGGATGACCGAATTGGTAATCTCCAATTTTGGTCTGTAGTTTCGGTCTTTATTTGAGAAAAATATGCCAACAAATCCGCTGTTCATTTTTACGAAATTAAATTTGTGATTTCCCTCTTTATTCAAAAGCAGTACTCCTCCCCATTGATTGGAAACATAGTTGTAAGGCACCTCTTCGAATAATCTGTCCGTCCGATCACCACGGAGTAAAACAGGTGCTTCTCTGGTCCCTTCGGCAATTAAATTTCCATGCACAACCAGGCTGGCTTTATCGTGGAAAAACAGCCGGCATCCGGGCTGTAATGTCAGCGTTGCTACCGAATCAACTACTAAATCTCCGTAAACTAGATACGGTTTCACTCCTGTGAGTGTGCTGTCGCTCGTAATTTTTTTGTCCCTAAGAATCTCCATATCCTGAGCGTAGGCTTGTAGTTTCACATACTGCAAATTGCTGTTTGTCAGAAAAATGATGGAATCTTTCACAAAAACCGGAGTATTCACGTTCGTTGGATCTATTTTTACCTCTACGAAAATAAACAGACTATCATTAGCACGAAGTTCTATGTCAGTAAATTGATTATCAGGCTTTGCAAAGCCGTTTACATTTATTTTGTAAGGAGATTGCGAGCCCATTCCAAGACCTAATGCAGAGATTTTCAGGTTTTTTTCATTCGGATTATATACCTTAATTTTGGCCGTAGAGCTTCCAATGGTAGTAAAAACAGTATCAAAAAAAAGCGTGTCTTTTGAGAAAGAAAGCTTCAGACCCGGGTCGGACGAGATGCTTTCATCGATGCACGAATGAAAAAAGAAGAGTGAAACAAAAAGTCCAAGCAAAAAAGCAGGTGTATTTTTAAGATAATTTAGATGCATTTTCAGGTATTCAATAAGTATAAATGTAAAACGTTGGAATTTTCTAATTATTTCCAACGACAAATTTATTCAAAAAAGATGACAGTACCATTTTTATTCCTTATTTTTGTTGAAACTTTAAGATGTTTATGCTTCGTATGCCTAAATATCTGATGTCAAACCAACTAAAATTCTGAATTATGGCCAGCAAGCGAAAACTCAAAAAAACCATGCATTACATTTCGTCGGAACTGATCACGGATGTATTTTTCAAAACGCTGATTTCTGATAAAGTCAATGAGGCAAAAGCTGACGAGCTGGTCATGGAAATTGCTGAATTTACAGCCGAACACATCCGCAGAATCAACCACGGCGGAGGCGGTCAAAATCCAAAAGCCGT